>JAWKTI010000003.1:300000-600000 GCA_041399155.1 Zavarzinella sp. | reverse complement strand
CGCCTCCAAACTCGCCGGCTTTTTCGCTGCTCATGCCATCTGGTGCGTGTCCGACGGCGAGACGCTTACGCCGATGTTGGCGTACACGACCGAGGATGACGAGCGCAAAATGGAACGCCTGGTAGTCAATGACGACTTGGAAGCATCTGTCGCATATGGGAAAAGAAAGCTCGAATCGAACGAGATGGACGCGAACGATGCGGTCTTGGTTTACGATGGGCGCATACCCATCGGCAATGAAAAGGTAGACGCCATCATCATTGAAATGCGTGCCTACTTTTCACCGGACTCCGAAGCCGTCATGGCGGTTCCGTACACACCGAAGCAATTCGGCAAGTTTCGGGTGCATAAGCCAAAGCTCCTCGATTGGACGAATTGCGAGGACTTCGACATGAATGCAGCCCTGCAATCGTTCTTCGAGGGTGTTGACGGCCATGAGAAGGGCGCGAAGATTTGGAACGATTGCCTGGATGAATCGAAGTAGGCCGGCAACTGAGCTTTTACGTTAAGTCGGCCTACGGCCGTCTTAACGGAGTCCGCGACTGAGCACATATTAAAGGTGACGGCCGCAAGCGGCATGTGAGCGATTGGAGCAGAAATCGCTTCATATGCACTTTCGCGACTCTGCTCATTCTCGGACTCCGCTAGGCCCCAGGGGAACTATTGGACGCTGTCAAGCTTTTCGCAGACGAAGCCGAACGATTTGCCCACTGGGCCGAAACCGGGACCGACACGGGCGGGGCAAGTGCACGCAATGCACTTTTGCGGCTCACTACGCTTTATTTACGGGCACTGGAGTTGCCCTTGCAATGGCACGGCGATGATCTCTGTGTCGATCCACTGCGAGTGAAAGATGAGGAATGGATGTCCGTGTTCAAGAATGCGAGTCGTTTGCCTCTCGACTTCTACGGTGTCGTGTTTGACTCGACGAAGGTTCCGCCCGAAGAGCCAGTAATTGGCAGCTTGTCAGATGACATTGCCGACATCTTTCGTGATGTTGTTCTCGGGTTGCGGTTGTACAATGTCGGTCGCGTTGATGCGGCGGTATGGGTATGGGTGTCTTCCATGACAACTCACTGGGGCCGGCATGCGACCAGTGCGGTGCGGGCCCTCCACAACTGGCTCGCAGACAACGAGCCTTGGGCATTCTCGACCCAGGCATAACAAGCCACTGCATTAAAACGACGGGGTGATCGATGTTCGAGCCTGCGAAACTGGTTGAGAGGTTCGAGTCCGGAGAGTTAACCTCGCACGAGTTACTGATACGCCTCTGTCAAGTCGCAGCAGACCGTGCACCCGCCGACCTCGCAAGCGAGTTGCCAGCTGATGTTCTCAATGACCTTCGCAAATGGGTGACGGCACAACAGGAGAGCCTCGATCGGTCTCGCGTGTTCCACGCTGGTAGCTTCATCGGCGAGGCTGGTTACTGGGAGGAGGTTTTCCGCAGGCAGTCTCAGCAGGTATCCGACGGATTATCACGATGGCACCCTTACTTTTCAGACGTCTAAGGCAATTTGGCGTCCTGAAAAGTTCGGGTGAAAGGACGCTGTGGTCAGGAAAAACGATTCATGCATCTCTGTTTGCTTCAGCGCCTGCTTCTGTATCTTGGGGGGAGGCTGGCCCGACGACCTCAAACGCCCTCGCTGCTGGGAGCAATTCCTGCTCGATGTACTCACGGAACGTGTGCAGATCTACCAGAACCACCTTCATTCGATGCCAGAGCCGAGGGTATTGCTGCCAGAACCGCTTGTCCACCGTGAGGGCGTTGAACAGCAATGTGCCGTGGTGGAAGTCGCCACCAGCGAACGCGTCCACCAGCTCCAGCACGTCAAGGGCCATCGGTATTAATACCGGCAGGCTGATCTGCTGGCCGAGCATGAACCGCAGATCCTCTACGGAGAACGCCTGGAGAGGCTTCTGGCGGGCCTCGCGTACTCGATTACGCCAAGGGTGGTCTGGCTCATCCCAGACAACCCCCTCCAGCTCGTCCAGAGTCTGTCCGTGCCAGGCTACTCCTTCCACCACAGCGTACCCCCTGCGACCTTCGTCGCCGAACCGCAAATGAAAGCTGCCGGGACCGCTGCAACGACTACGTGTCGCGAGAAGATTGAATGTGGCCCTTGTCAACTTTAACAATTGGTTAGCCACCACCGTTGAACCACGGTATATTCTCCCACGCGGCAACCTTCTGCGTCGCCTTCAGGACTTCGATGATAAAATCAGGGTTGCCATCGCCGACAGATTCTTCTTGCTGAGGATCGAACATCTGGATGATTCGACAAATATAGCCACCGTCAGGCAAGGACACCAACAAATCTTCCTGGTGCTTTTCGGGCAGAGAGACATCCTTGAACTGAGCGGCCATCGTCAGGCTCTCGAAGTTGGTCAGAAGCAATGAGCCACCGACTACTTGAAGCGGGCCACTGGCCTCCCTGAATCCCTTTACCTTGGTTTTCTTCAACCGTACGTCAACCTTCCAGAATCCCTCCAAGCCAGTACTCCAGATCAGGAGGGAATTCATGGCCATTTGGCCCTGGAAGTGCGCCCAGATTTGGTCTAACGTCCAATCGCTGTCAACGAAGGTTTCGTAAGCCGCAGGAACGACCAGTGCCAGGAAACCAGAGTCATCGGTCACTTCGAGCATGCTGTGGATTTCCCCTCAAATTTCTATGGGATCAGGCCCGCATCATCCAGAATCGATCGGAGTTGTGCCAGTGTATTCCCTGTCAGTGGGGCGATGGGTGAGCGGGAAGGGCCGACATCCCAGCCGATGATTCTCATCGCTTCTTTCACCACCCCGGGTGCGGTGCCCAGCATCAAAGCCAGCCGTACCGGGCTCAGTTTGGCCTGGACTGCTTTCGCATCCTCAAATCGCCCCGCCTGCACATGCTGGAAAATTGCCACGCACCAGTGGGGCACAATATTGGCCGATGCAGGTACGGCACCCTTCGCCCCAAACATCAGTGCGGGTGCGATCAGGGTGTCTCGGCCTTGCAGCACCGCAAAATCCGGTGGTACCAGACGAACCGTTTCGATGAGGTTTTGCAAGTCGCCGCTGGAATCCTTGATCGCCACAATGTTGGGAACTTCGGACAGTTTTGCAACCGTTTCCGGCGAGATTTTCAGCCCGCCACACGTGGCAGGATTGCTGTAAAGGATTACTGGCAAAGAAGTTGCGTCTGCAATCCTGCGGTAGTGGCCTACCAGTTCTGCCTGGGTGGGCATCACAAAATAGGGCGTGATCACCGAAATGCCTGCCACGCCCTCTGCTGCAGCCATGTGGGTGATGGTGATCGCTTCGCGTGTGGTTTCCGCACCCGTGCCGGCAAACAGTGGCACCCGACCCGCAATGTGGTCGCGTGCGGCGATAATTACCTGGCGTTTCTCTTCCAGATCGAGTGCGTAGCACTCGCCGGTGGTGCCCAATACGAAAATCGCCGATACCCCCGCTTCGATCTGGCGGTCAATCACTTGCCGTAATCGTGGGAAGTCGATCTCTTCATTCGCCAGCATTGGCGTAACAATGGGGGGAACAATACCACGAACTTGCATGGGAGGTGCTCTGGAAAAGCCAATTGATGAAAATTCTATGAGAATATTAGAGGGTAATCAGGCTGGAGCCCCACGTGAGGCCGCCTCCAAAAGCGATCAGCAGTAAAGTATCGCCAGGTTTTGCTTTGCCGGATGTTACCGCTTCGTCGAGGGCAATTGGCACGGATGCGGCTGAGGTATTGCCATAGTACTGTAAATTCACCATTACCTGGTCGGCAGGAAAGCCATTTTGTTCCAGTGCAGCGTCAATAATCCGCTTGTTCACCTGGTGAGGAACAACCAGATCAAGCTGCTTACCCATCGCGTGGCACTGCTCCATGCCTTCCTGCATCAGTTCAATCATTTTCCGTACGGCAAATTTAAACACTTCTCTGCCGTTCATTTCCAGAAAATCAGACCGCGTACCCTGAGAAATCTGCTTGGTGTGCATGCTGGGCACGGTGATTAAATGCCCCAAAGTTCCGTCTGCGTAAACATTTACGGAATGGATCCCCACGTCTTTTACGTCGGATGCCCCCAGGATTACAGCACCGGCACCGTCGCCGAAGAGGATACAACTATTGCGATCGGTAAGGTCCATCGCCCGCGAAAGTGATTCTGAGCCCACCACCAGAATATGTTGGGCGGCACCAGAACGAATAAATTGTTCGGCAATGCTCAGTGCGTAAATAAAGCCGGTGCAAGCTGCGGAAACGTCGAATGAGGGAATATTCCGACATTCGAGTTGTGCCTGCAACTGGCAGGCTACTGCAGGGCACATCATATCGGGTGTGACCGTGGCACAGATGATCATGTCCAGGTCTTTTGCATCTAAGTCCGAATTGGCTAAGGCTTTCCGTGCAGCATCCAGAGCCATGGTGGTGGTGGATTGGCCTTCGGAAACGAAGCGTCTTTCCAGAATCCCCGTCCTCGTCCGAATCCATTCATCGTTGGTTTCAACACGTCCAGCAAACCAATCATTGGGGATTATTTGTTCTGGAACTCTTGAACCAGTACCACAGACCAGCACACTGGTGGGTTTTTCTGTATTCCGAACGTGTATTTTCCTAGAAGTTAACAGTTGCATGGATCTCGCATTACGCGCCTCGGAGAGAGTTTGGCGGTTGGTATCCAGAAAGAACCAGGTACTCTCAGACTAAGCACAAACAGCCAATATACCATTTTGTTCGGCGAAAACAAAACAGAAAATTAATCTGATGTTGGTGCAATCAAAAGAATTTCAGCCCGCCAACGATACAGGATCTATCGACGCAAATTCTTATCTGGTATCAGTTTACGAGTCTGTCGGTGATACGGCACCTGTCTTACCGTTTATCCGTAATCGGAAGAATCGGTTCAGATACCGTTTGTTTCGGCAAATTGTTTAATTTCAATGAAGGAAAGAGATTCAATTGGGGATCTTTTTCATCTTTTTTTAACGGAAGTGGGTCAACCGGTGTTGTTTCGCGATAAATCCAGGTGTATTTTCCTGTCCAGCGAATACCGGAGGGATCAATTCTCTCCCCATCACCCAATCGTTCAAAATCGAGCTGCAAAGTTTTCCGTTTAATAATCGGCTTATTTGTGGTGGGGTCACGTTCCGAATCGGTATAACCGTTCGACAAGCCCGCAATAAAGATGCTGAACTTGTTCGTGCGGGGCTGTTTTGCCTTTTCACTGGGTGCCGGATCAACATCAGTCCAGATCGCCACGCCATTCACCACGCGGGGAAAAGCATCTTCTTTGGACAGTGGGATCGGTTTTTCCATCACGGTAACCGAGTTATGAATGTTCAGTCGACCTGTGGGGTCTTCACGCTTCTGGATGGCGGTCTGCAACGACGGCATAATTTCATCTGCATGACGGGTGTGGCGGTCAAGCGTTACCAGTTCGATATCGGGCACAAAAGTGTGCACATCTTTCTTGGGATCGGTATTGTAGACGCTGTACAACATGTACCAGACTATCTTGGTGCCACGACCAGGCACCCGTTCGACAATAATACGCGGATCGTAGAAGCGAAAGTTCAACGTCCACACATCTTCGCGGTCAGCGGTGCCACGTTCTGGATTCACATTGTATTCTTCTGTTGAATCCGATTGGGCACGCACGCTGCCTGCACCCGCCAGAATGGTCAGGATTGCACAGAATTGAAACAATTTCACGGAACTTACCCCCTATCGAAACGTGGGCACACGCACATCAGCAAATTTGACCATAGCCGTGTTTTGCATTTTGATCAAGTGGTGCTGGACAAGAATCTGGACAGAAAGCGCTTTTCCTGCCTTTCCCAAAGCACATAAACCCACCAAGTGGTGAAAAAATCTGCCGGAAAGTGCCCGAACCCACAAAAATGATAGCATTCTCATTTTTTGTGGCAACACCTTAGAGTCGACACCTTCAGAGTCGAAGAGAATTCAAAAAGTGCGATAGTTGCACAACAATAAATTTTCAGAACACCCAAAAATCCGACTTTTTTCGACTTTTTTCCGCCATATTGCAATTTTCAGCAAAATAGTGAATCAATTTACATGCCATTTGGCAATATTATATATGTTGGTAAAACGGTGCTGGCCATTTGGTGGGTCGGGACTGTTCATTTGGTACTGCTTGAGCGAGGTTTCTAATGAAAAGTATTGTCTTCTCTGTTTGCACCACGCTGGTGCTGGCAGCGTGCGGTAATGCCGATGATGCGAAAGATCTGCTTGATCGCGCCATCAAAGCCCAGGGTGGGCTGGAAAACGTCAAAAAAATGAAGTCGATCTCGTGGAAAGTGGATGGCCTTTTTTCCATGGGGGAAATGCAATTTCCTTACAAAGCAAAATACTATTTTCAGTCACCCCTGAAGATTCGCTTCGATATGGAAATGAATTTTGGTGGCATGAAAGTCGAAATCACCGCTATGACCGATGGCAAAAATGCCTGGGAAAGCTCCGGCGATATGAAACGCGAAATGGAAGAGAAAAAGAAAGCAGGCTTCCTGACCACCGCCTACACCATGGAACTGGGAATGCTCTACCCGTTGCTGGAAGAAAAATATCAGTTGAAAATGTTGCCCAGTATCAAAGAAGGCGACAAAGAACTGTTAGGTATCAATGTTGCCTGTAAAGGTCAGAAAGATGTGCAGCTCTATTTCGACAGCAAAACCTATCTGCTGTACAAAAACGTCTCGATGGCATTTGATGATGCCACCGAAGACTTTGTAAAACAGGAAGCCAAATTCCTGAAATATACCAAAGCAAAAGACGGAACGTGGCAGTTCGAAAAGATCGAAATTGTCCGCAGTGGGAAACCCTTTGTTGTTGAAACGATCTCCGATATGAAAATAGAAAAGAAACTGGATGACAGTTTGTTTGAAATGAAAATCCCCAAGTGAACATCATGAAACCTCTCCTGTTCTGTTGCTTGACTGTGGCCTGTTTCCCGCTGTGTGGGGCAAGTGCCGAACCCACCATCCTGTTCGATGGCAAATCGTTTGCTGGCTGGGAAGGTGATACCAAAACCATCTGGCGAATCGAAGACGGCATGATTACCGCTGGTTCGCTGGATAAAGTGGTAGCCCGAAACGAGTTTCTGAGCACCACGAAAACGTACAAAGATTTTGAACTGAAAGTGGATTTCAAAATTGCTGGCGACAAAGACAAAATGAATGCGGGAATTCAGTTTCGCACGAAACGGATTCCGAACCACCATGAAGTGATTGGCTATCAGGCAGATATTGGCCAGCACTACTGGGGTGCCTTGTACGATGAATCGCGTCGCCGGAAAATTCTGGCCCAGCCCACCAAAGAGGTGCTGGAAAAAGCGGTGAAACATGGTGAATGGAACGAATACACCATTCGCTGCGAAGGGAAGCGGGTTCAATTATTCCTGAATGGCATCCCCACAGTGGACTATACCGAAAAGGAACCTGATATTGATGATTCAGGCGTGATTGCCCTGCAGGTCCACGGTGGGGCAAAAGTGCAGGTTTGGTATAAAAATATCCGCCTGAGCGAACTGAAATAACTGTACATTGCCTGCAGATTCCCCACGCACAAATATCACTTCATAAAGTAAGAATTACTTTCTTGTTACTGAACCAGACGGATTGAAATTGATGACAACCACGAATTCCAATTTAGCTTCGGTTGCGCGCTGGATTGTGATCCTCGCAGGTGCCTGGTATCTGTTGCAGGAACTGGCGGTGGTGCTGAAGCCGCTGTTTCTGGCAGTACTCTGTGCATATGTGATCCTGCCTGCGTATTTTCATATCCGCACCCGCCTGCCGAAAAACTTTTCTCTGGTGTTCGTGGTGACAATCACAGTGCTCACGGTGTATCTGTTTGCTGCACTGATCCAGTCGATTATTTCCACCCTGCGTGAAGAACTGCCCACGATGATCATGCAGTTACGACAGATTACCGAACAGTTCGCCACGTTTGTCGAATCGAAGTCGCCCAAGATGGGACGGAATATCCGAGATCTGATTCATCTGGAACAGAAAGGCGGCGAAAGTGCCAATGTTCGATTGAAAGAACTGGCCACACTGGTCGCGGATATTATTCTGAACGCCTTGATTGTGGGCCTGTATCTGGTGTTTATTCTGATTGAAGCAGGAAAGTTCCCCACTCGCGTAGCTGGGGCATTTTCCATCGATTATTCAGACAAAATCATGGATACACTTCGTGGCATCAATCAGGGAATTGCCAATTTTCTGACGGCCAAAGTAAAATCCAGTTTTCTGCTGGCATTACCAGTCGCCATCCTGTTTTCAGCAGTGGGAGTGCGATCTGCACTGGTCTGGGCCGCACTGACCTTTTTCTGCAATTTTGTGCCCTATGTTGGTTCGCTGGTCGGATTTGGAATCCCAGGCCTGTTTGCATTTTTGCAACTGGGTGCCACCTGGGAAGCGTTCGGAGTGGTGATCATCCTGCTTGCAGTACATATTGCCTCGGCCTCATTCCTGGAGCCACGCATCATTGGTAAGGCAGTGGGGGTCAGCCCACTGGTGATTCTGTTGGCCCTGTCTTTCTGGGGCACCTGCTGGGGTCTGGCGGGAATGCTGCTGGCAGTGCCGTTTACAGTCATTCTGAAAATCATCTTTCAGCATGTCGAAGGCACCCAGCCAATTGCAAAGATCATGTCCGATCAATAGTGATCGTGATGTGGCGGATAAAGTCAGAAACCATCTTTACTCGTAACATGGGCGTCTCGCCCACGTCGATTATCCACGGGCGGGACGCCCGTGCTACGATCACGTTGAAGCCTGGATATCTTCCGATCCCGGTCCTCACGTGGATCCTAACCGTGAAGGCATGGATTCCCACCTGCGCGGGAATGACGATCTTACAAACAATCGTCTCACAAGAAATCACAACCAGCCTGTCCCCAGGATAATCGAATTACTCAATTGAGTGACCGTGAGCTGGCGGATAAAGTCAGAAGTCATCTTTGCACGTAGCATGGGCGTCCCGCCCATGTCGATTATCCACGGGCGGGACGCCCGTGCTACGATCCTGGATATCTTCCGATCCTGGTCCTCACGTGAGTCCTAACCGTGAAGGCATGGATTCCCGCCTGCGCGGGAATTGACGGTTGTTGAGAACTCAATGAAATGAATGCTGCTCGCCTGGGAAGTCGCCTGTTTTCACTTCGTTCACATACGTTTCCACGGCTTGTTTAATCAGTGTGCCTGCGTTGATGTATTCTTTCACAAACTTGGGGCGGATGTCGGAATATAAGCCCAGCAAATCCTGCCCCACCAACACCTGGCCGGTACAGTATTTGCCTGCACCAATGCCGATGGTGGGGATTTTTAATTGATCGGTGATTGTTTTTGCCACTTCTGCGGGAATACATTCCAGCACCACGGCGAAAGCGCCTGCCTGTTCGACCGCTAGTGCGTCCTCGATAATTCGCTCTGCGTCCCGTTGCACCTTGAAGCCACCAAAACGATGCACCGATTGTGGGGTCATGCCAATATGGGCCATCACCGGAATATCGGCCATTACACAGGCTTCAATGGCGGGAGCGCTGCGGACACCACCTTCCAACTTAACGGCGGTAGCACCACTTTCTTTGATCAATCTACCTGCATTCTCTAGTGCCTGCATGGGCGATAACTGGTAGGTCATGAATGGCAGGTCGCTGATAACCAGTGCCCGATAGCTCCCTTTCACAACGCACCGCGTGTGGTAGATCATCTCTTCCAATGTTACCGACAACGCATTGGAATTTCCCTGGATAACCATACCCAGCGAATCACCCACTAGCAGTGCATCGACTCCAGCACCGTCAAACAGGCGTGCGATTGTGTAGTCGTAGGCGGTTAGGACCGTTAATTTATTCCCCAGCATGCGAGCATTTCGAAAATCAGGTACCGTGATCACTTTTGCCACGTGGCCAAATCCTTTGTGTACCGGCGGGACACGAAAACGGAGAGATAGATAAAGTTCCCAGTATCTTTGACGCACCGACAACGGTTTTGTTACACAAAAGTTACATAAATTGACGATTTATTTTGTTCGATCGCCATGAAATTGTTCCAGTACCAAATGCCGTGCGTTGTTGCAGATTTAGCAGAACTTAATGAATATTTGGTGAGATCAGTTGGTATTTCTCTCATCTTATTTCATTTTGCTGTAGGCGTATGCCAATCCAGCAAGCACGATCAGAATCAACAGCACCAACCTCAGGATTTTCAGCCAGCTCCATGGGCGATCACCTGCCACCTTGCCCGTGCTGCCATTGACCAAAAGATGATAAGTTTTCTCATGAAATTTGTAGTTGGCCACCCACACGGGCAGCAGGGTGTGCTTAAACGTCACCCCGATGTGGTCCGTATGGCGGGAATGAATCCGTTGGTGGTCCCCACCAATATCGGAATTGATCATCCCAGTAATTGCATCATGCATCACCTTTTTGGCACGATCCAGCCCTTCAGTCAGGTTTACCGAGTAACGCTCTGCCAGGTGGCCGCTGAGAAAATCGTCTTTGTAGGGCTGCAGATCAGGCAGCGGCCAGGGAGATAATTTCGCCACCAGATGTTTCGGAAGCGTTTCGGCGGCAGGAATCAACACATCATCAAAAAAGTGCTCGATATTACCTGATGCAAAGCTCCAGCGTGTGTGTGTTACTGTGCGGGTTTGCGACTTTCCTGAAGAATCGGTGTAGTGTTCTGTGGTAGTATAATCATCCCCCCGTTCACCCGTGTAGCGGGTGTACGTCATCGAATCGTATGTCCAGTAGGGGGTGTATATACTGGCAAAGCGATCCAGAATGGCCATTTTTTTCAGTGCAGACGGTGCAAACCAAAGGCTTTCCAGCCAGCGGTTGAATTTTTCCACTGCCTCCCGGCGGGCGATTTGAAAAGGCAGCACCGATTCCGGATCGATCAGGTGCTCTACTTTTTCCGGTCGATTCTCCAGGTGGGTAGAACAGTACGGGCAATGATCGGTCGCCACGCGGTCTTCCAGAATCACCACGGCACCGCAGCCGGTACATTTGACCTGCGAACTGTGCCCACCAATCAGTGCGTGGGCTTTCAACTCGTTGTTTTGCAGGAATGTTTCGAGATCATGTTCCAGAATTTTGGCTTTTTCTTCGTCCGTGGCATCGGGAATGACTTCGGTGAAGCCGCAATAAGGGCATTTCAAGCCACGTGCAGCGGGATCGAAGTCCACTTTTGCCCCACATTGCCTGCAAGGGAACTTCCGGCCCTTCGGTGGGGTGCGTTTCGACGGGGCTTTTTCACGCGAATCTGCAGGATGAGTCCCAGGCAACTGTGGGGGAACGGGCGAATCTTCAGGCAACGGTGGCGGCAGAGACATCGCAGATAAATCCTTTCAGATCAAGCGTTTACAGTGACGATATCAATTTAACCAATCAGCTATATAGCCAAATGACTATCCAGGTGGCAGTGGTGGGGGACTACTACCAAATAACTGTTGCAGTTCTGGCACATTTTCTGCTGGCAACCAGTTCGGCATTCCAGCACGCCAGACCAGCGTTGCACGTGTAATTTCGCCTGCACGGATCTTGCCGGAGAGCGTTGCCAGATCAAACGGGCCCTGCTGCATCCCATTCAGTCCCACAAAGAACTGAACTGTTGCCGGCAGCGGAGGTGGACCTGCAGGTGCACCACCCTGGGCCGCAGGAGCCATGGAATGCATCATCGCACCAGCCATGCCCATCCCTGCCCCCATTCCCGCACCTAAACCTGCCATCCCACCGGGGTTGTTGGCGGCATCGCCAATGGCATTTGCGGTCTGGAAGCGGGTGTACTGGTTCATATCGCCCAGCACCGCCATGCTGGAACGTTTATCGAGCATTTCTTCCACATCAGGCGGGAGAGAAATATTTTCCACATAGAATTGGGTAACGGTCAGGCCCATTCCCTGCATTGCGGGTGCAATTTTTTCATTAGCAATGGTGCTGATTTTCTCGTAATTGCCCGCCAGATCCAGAATGGGCATCTTTGCCTGACCAATGACATCCACAAATCGCGAAACAATCGCGTTACGGAGCTGGTTGGTGATTTCGTAGGCCTCAAATGAAGGATCAGTGGCCACGAGTTGCTTCAGGAACAACCCGGGGTCCGCCACACGGAAGGCATACGAGCCAAACGCACGCACACGGATAGGGCCGAATTCGGGGTCCCGCAGCATAATCGGGTTTTGCGTGCCCCACTTCTGGTCGGTCCACTGTTTGGTGGAAACGAAGTACACTTCGCACTTAAATGGTGATTCAAATCCGTACTTCCAGCCCAGAATGGTGGACAGGATGGGCATGTTGCGGGTATCCAGCGTATACATGCCAGGCATCATGACATCGGCAAGCTGGCCTTCTTTGATGAAAACGGCCGCCTGACCTTCCCGCACAATCAGTTTGGCACCATTTTTAATTTCGTTGTTGTACCGTGGGAAGCGGTAACACAGAATCTGGCTGTCATTCGGCTCTGTCCATTCGATAATATCGATGAATTCGCCACGAAGTTTGTCGAGAAGACCCATATGGTACGCTCCCAGAAAAAAGTAAGAACTGAAAAGTTATTCTGGCAAAGTGACCCACCATTTGCAAGAATTTGCCCGAAGTAGCAATTTTTTGAGCCGACGCGTTCGCTTGGTTCGCTTTTTGCCTTCATCGCCCGTTTCGCAAACATGGGAATTTATTAAATTCATTAAACATTCACACACGAAGCCACGAAGATTCAAAGAGAAACAGCAACGACACGAGCCGGAAGTGTGAGCGACGGAATTTGCTTCTGAGCCGACTGCGGTTTGCTTATTGTGTACATAGCCTGCAGCGCTAGCTTGGTTTGCTTTTTTGTCTTCATAGCCCGCAGCGCCAGCAAGGGAATTTCTTGAAAAGTCCGCTAACAGGTGCGACAATGTTGGATTCCTAGCCCGCAACAATTCGGCCGCTTGCGGCCTTCACTTTTACTTTCTGCTCAATCGCGGACCAGTTAAGCCAGCCGCAAGGAACGTGATGTCTCGAAAATCCGTCATGACGATCCGGTCAAGTGCAACGCATTGTTAGCTGCTTCGTACACACAGCGGCCTACCACCAGAGGATAAATGCGTCTTGCCCGGCTTGCTGGATTTGGCCGAACCACTTGATCAAGTCCAATACAAGCTCTCTGCCAGCGTCTGACAGGCCCACTGCCATGATCTTGGTGAATTCTTCGGGATACCCTTCTGGCAAAGACCTCTGGAAATCTGCTGCTGCTTTAAAAACCGGGATCATGGCGGCAAGGTCACGATTGCTGAACAGTGTGTAGAAAGACCATTCCGTGCGAAAGTCGTCGCCGAAAATCGGCGAACCGTTGCTGAGTTTCCACATCCACGTGTGGTACTCCACGGGACATTTCCCGGAAAGATGAAACTTACACGCCGACAGTTCGTTGTAGAGCGAAACAACTGCGGAATGATGCCAGTTCGAAGATTCGGACGCAAGATCCAGGTAGTCCTCACTGGCGATGGCACGAGCAAGGCAATACACAGTGAAAGCGTGAGCCTCCGTTTCCATTTGCACTGTCAAGAGCCCACCATCGGCAGGTTCCGATGACTGCCCACGATCCTCTCGAAAAGGAAATCCGTGTACGACGAGAGTATGAAGCCACGCCATTGCCTTGGACTGGGCCGGTTCCTTCGGCAGCGTCTCGAAGATCAGCGCCGTCGCTTTCTCGAGGACTGCAGAGTCCTTGCTGCCGAGAACCTGTTTGAAGGCGGGCAGACTCCAACCGTAGAGGTTCAAGCGGAGTGACAAAGCGACGACCCTCAACAGCTAACGGGGTCCGCGATTGAGCAGATTCGCGGAGTAGTTATGAAGCGATTCCTGCTCCAATCGCACACTTAGGCCGCTTGCGACCGTCACATTTACTATATGCTCAATCGCGGACCCCGTTTAGCCGGTGGTTAGCTGCTACCTGACCAATGAAAAGTGCCACTGAAATCGTGCGGGTGAACGACCCGGACATTCCCGTTGATTTCTAAAGCCACTGCAACTCGGGAGAGGTCGTTTCCTAACACGGGAACTACCTTCAAGAAGTCTATGACCTCCGAGACGCTGTCAGCATTGTCGGCACTTAGTAACAGCAAGAGGCAGGGGGAGGCTTCAGCGCCGGCGTAGTCGTAACCAGAATCCACGACTCGTCCTGACGTCCACTTTGACAGCAAGTCGGGCAATTCATACCGAATATCGAGATCCGGATTTCTGAGTTTTGCGGGATCAAGTTGAATCGCGATTGTGGCCAAAGTTATCTCGAAAGCTTACGTCAAAGGCTCAGTTGCCGGCCGCCACCTTTACTATATGCTCAATCGCGGATGGGAGCACCGAAAGCGATCACGGCAACCGCCCACAAGCTGGCCAGGATTATCTACCATTTGATGCGGTATGGCGGGGATTACACGAAGCAGCAGGAAGAAGCTTATGCGGCAGAAGTAAAAGCCCGGCAGGAGAGACAGTTGCATCGCAGGGCCAAAGAGCTGGGGTATGAATTGAAGAAGGTGAAACCAAAAGTCGCTTGATAGTAGTAAGTAGGTCTTTGACAATTTGAAGAACGGGTATGGAGAAATTTATGAAAAAGATACCCAAGGCAGACGCAATCGTTACGCGCTGAATAAGCAATTTTATCTTTCAGTGATGGGATAATTCAACTGACATTTGTTGAAATGTTAGTCTTCAGTAGGGGAAGTTCCTGGGGAGGTGTCAGCGAGCCGCGGTTTGCTAGGTTCTGTTGACGAATGAACGGCATTTGATGAACGTAGCAGCCAGATGAATGAAGCTCAGAAAGCAGTCTGACAATTTGTCGTATCGAGTTGCAATTCTTCGAAATTGCTTCAATTTATTAAAGAATCTTTCTATTTTGTTCCGGCTTTTGTAAGCTTCTTTGTCGATTGGCCATTCTTCCTTCGCATTTGATTTGTTTGGGATATGTACTGGAATATCCCCTTCTTCGATCACTTTTGATCGGATTCTATCGCTATCATAAGCTTTATCTGCAACAACTTCCTCGATATCAGGAACTTGTGTGATGCTTTCATCAAACAGATTGTCGAATTCAGGTGCATCTCCAGCTTGTCCAGGAGTTACTTCCACTGCGATTAACGTGTTTTCGTCAAGACATGCAACGTGAATCTTCGTACTCAATCCCCCTCTACTTCTCCCAAGATCCTGATCATCGTCGTCACCAGTTTTTGCCGCGCCAGCAGCATGTTGATGTGCTCGAACTACTGAGCTATCGATGAATATTCGTTTGATGTTTTCCAGTGGTGTATCTTTCGGCATGTCCTCAAAAAGTCGCTGAAAAACATTGTTTTCACGCCAACGTTTGAACCGCTGATAAACTGCATTCCAGTCGCCAAATCTTGAAGGTAAATCTCTCCAAGGAAGCCCAGTTCTGATAAGAAATAACAGTGCCTCAAGGAACATAAGATCAGTAAGTTTTGGCTTTGCCCCAGCAGCGGATCTCTTGGCTCGTTCGACCAATGGCCTAAAAATTGCCCAAATTTTGGGTGTAAGCATTGCTCTCATGATGCGCCTGCCTTGACGTTAAGTGCCTGTAATGAAAGGGTTTAGAGAGAAATTCCGATTCGTCAACACGCCCTAGACGGCCCGGTGCGTGCCCTACAGCGCCGCGCGGTGTTGCGCAGCCCGTCCGTCGAGGAGATAGTCCAGAAGCAGTTCGCCGCGCCGTCCATGTGGCAATTCGACGGCCGTCGCCTTAGCTCTAAGCGGTACGTACGTAATTGTCTCAGCCCCCGGTTTCAAGGAACACTCGAACAGTTTCCACTGTTCACCAAACTTGACCTCGAATCCCGTACTGTGAACCTGGGAGCGCTTTGCATCAGGAATGATCGGGACAAGATCTTGAGGATCCAAGAAGTAGACCGCCCTGCAGACTGTGACATCACGCTGACCCGAGTTCAGTATTCGGATCACAAGCGCCCAGTCAGCGTTGTCGCCGGGGCCACGTGAGAAGAACGGTTCAAAGGAGCTTCCGATGCTTAGGGGTACGAAGTTGTCGACTGATCCGTCTTGGGTTGCGGGTGCTCGCCCGGAGGAACAGTACGCCGCCCCACCCTCGCCGATTAACTCTGGGTGTTCCTCGCAAAACTTACGCAAGTCAAAGTTGCCTGGGTTGCAGGACTTGGCGGCGTGAAGGAGTTGCGCCAGCCAACCCTCACGAACTGCGACATTGATCACCTTGAACACGACCGCCTGTCGGGGTCCCGAGCCTACCAGCCGTTCGCGGTCCTTGTCCAAGCGGAAGCAAAGCATCTGGTCCAGGGAGTCCTGGTCAAATGCAGAACAGAGCGCATCGCGAAGTGCCTCAATCTGTCTGCCAGTCACGCACAACCTCATTCGCCGAACGGGGTCCGCGATTGAGCAGAGTCGCGGAGAGGATACGAAGCGATTCCTGCTCCAATCGCTTACTTACGTTTACAGCTCAACAACCGGGCCGGCTTAATTACTGTGAAGTCTCGAAAATCCAGAACACTGGCCCGTTCTGCTGAAGCCACTTGTTCGGCTTGAACTATTCACGGTTTTTGTTTACCAATTATTATCACTCATCGTAACCGACGAGGCGAAACTGCACATTGGTTAAGGAGTTTTGTGATTGAAAAAAGAATTTTCCGCCAGCGAACTCCACTGGCACTTCGACCGTCACTCCATAGGCATGCTGACCGGTTGGACTGGGAGGGCAAAACCACCATGACAATCGGTGTTTCCCTGCGTCGGCTGCGAAAAAGAACTGGAAAGCTGTTGGGCTGTTGTAAGAAATTGAGTTCCACACACGGACGACTCGGGCTGTCGGGGGAGCAACCCCTTGGCCCCAAATATCGACCTCTATCCATCCAGGTTCATTGGGGCTCTCCCATCCGATGTTTGCTTGGTTGAGTATGTTAAAAGGCTTGTCATAGAGATTGTCGTTGTTGTTGTCGATGAAATAGCGATTTCGATACTTGTAGAAATTCTTCGGCTCATACTGCCCTTCCCGCAGATTGTCGGACAAGACTGAGCCGAGATAGCAGTATTCCCGATAGCATTCGATCACGTCCGAGTCGGAGCGAAGACCTTTTGCCGGAGATACCATCAGCCAGTCTCCTTTGGCGAGACGGTGAGGAGTGGGGTCAGCCAAATCGAACGAATTCGCCAGACTTTTCGTAATTGTTCCTGTCTTCCCTGCATCGAGACCCGTCAGAACGACGTAACGTGAGCCTAGATAGGCACCAGGGCAGAAACCGTAATTGATTGAAACGTCCTTATCCCTATGACTACTGAACGTGAGACTCCTCCCATCGAGACAAAACACGCGGATAAACGAGACAAACTTCCCGCGGAGGACACCGTTTTCGTTGACGGCGAACACACCGTACCAGTTACGGTCTTGCATCTCCCCTGTATCCAAGGCAGGATACTCAACGCCTGTTCCCCAAAGAATCTCCATGCGCTCATTGTTGTTGTTCAGGACCGGTAGGACCGTTTCACTGTTGCAGTCGTGAAGATAGTTGCCTTGAAAATACAGGCCAGCCATCGGGACCATTATAGGGAAGCCATCAGGCGAGTTGATAGTAACTCCTCCACCCTCCCATCGAAAATCGACATGCCCGTTCCACAGTACTGGCCTCGTGTGCTTTGCCATCGTTCCTGCTCCAATCGCTGGTTAGGCCGCTTGCGGCCGTCACATTTAATATATGCTCAATCGCTGACCACGTTAAGCCGGCCGCCGGCCGGCTTAACTATAATTAGAAAGAATTGATTTCCGTCTATTCTTTCGGCGATTCTGGCTATCACTTTCTGTGTGCAATGTACCACTGCGCATGAAAAGGTACATCATGAGGAGCCGCCCTCATTGGGCTGTAATATACTCAGTAGATCCAAGGGGTGCAATGAAAAAACAGATTGCAATACGGAAACATAAAGGACACGGCAAAACTGGATTCCCGCCTTCGCGGGAATGACGTTGTGGTAGGTCAGTTTATTGGTTGCACTTTGAGTTTCTGCAATGGAGTCTCGCCTGCGTGGGAATGACGGTTGGTGGTGGGCATCGGATTGCGGGTGCTAATTCAAGGCATCGCCCTGGATTCCCGCCTACGCGGGAATGACGGTTGTTTCAAGAATCTCTTTGCGTCTGTGCATGAAGACACTGTAGAATCTTAAGAAATTCCCTTGCTGGCGCAGCGGGCTATGACGGTACGTAACAGTTTATTGGTTGCACTTCGAGTTTCTGCAATGGAGTCTCGCCTGCGTGGGAATGACGGTTGGTAGTGGGCATCGGATTGCGGGTGGTAATTCAAGGCATCGCCCTGGATTCCCGCCTGCGCGGGAATGACGGTTGTTTCAAGTATCAATGCCAGCTACACTGCAGAGGGGCTAGCATTAAAACCAGCCTGTACAAGTTGTCAGAGTGAACGAAAATGGAATACCGTCCAGAAATAGTTCGTAATGCGTCGATAATAATGCGAACAGCGTGAAGAAATTCTCTTTGCAGTTCAGAATCAGCACCACCAGATTTTAGCGCACGGAATACAGAATGGTCTCTGCGGCTGTTTTCATTGCCTGGCGTTCGGTTTCTTTGCCCGCCTGGGATTTCATTTGGAAAACGCCTTCAAACAGTATCACAACGACCACTTTTCGTTCTGCACACCAGGTAATTGAATAGCCAATGAAAAGCTCTTTACCTTCCGACTGCTCTATACCAATGAAAGACGAGCATCGTTGATCCGCGGCATTCAAACCATCCTTTGCATCAATGATTGTATTCTCGTTGCCAGAATCATGAAATGAGTTCGCAATTCGATCAAAATCCTGTTCCGTCTGGTTTTCGATAACCGATTGCACGACGGCTTTCATGTTTGGAAATCCTCGGTGCAAAAATCCTGCTTTATTGTTCAAGTTTGCAAAATTGACTACTTCCCATTTTCTGGAAGGTAATGTCACTTCAAACTTTCCATCGGGCGATGAATAATCCCACGATGCAGAATTGTTTTCTGGTTGCAGATTTTTTCCAATGAAGCCCATGATGGTCATGCCTGCACCAGCAAACAAATGAAGGACACAGAATATCAGTCCTGCAATGGGTGGTAAGGCTCTCATGTCTGACGAGCGACGGGTGGCAAGTGCAATACCCGCGAGCACGATACCCGTGAGGCTCATGATTACTCTGGCAATTCCAGAGCTGATCAAGACGGTGGAATGATGTTCTGGGAATGGTTTCAAGACGATTTCAGGAACCACAAAAACCATCAAGCCACAGAACAAAGATAAATATGCCAGTCGTCGAGGTGTGGGAGTGCGGCCACGTAAGCCCAACACCAGAAAAATCAGTGGGATGCACCCGAACATCACCACAGAGCACAAACGACCAATCATGTTTGGCGTGAGTTCCATCTGAATAAGACCCCTATCGAGTGATCGTGCTGTCATTCCTGCGGTTGGATGCAGCAGCAAAAAACCGCCCAGAATAGGTTTGGGCGTTACGCGTACATGATATTGCAAATGCGATGATTTGTACAATTAAAGCAATATAGTGTTGTACGATTATTTGAGCATTGATGTGTACATAAAAAAAGACCCAGGGTTGCCCCAGGCCTAGCTCATCACGTCGCCCACTCGCGATGAACTAATATTAATTTAAGCCGAAAATTGCTGGATGTCAACAAAAAAAAAATTCTGCTCAAAGTGTGAAAAATTTCGTGATTATTTTTTAGGGAAATGTGTTACGAAAAACGTAAGTTCAGATTGTGTAGTCGTTTACGTGTTTCAGACATCAAATCATCCTCATCCGCTTCGGTGGGGGCAATATATGTGGCAGAGAAGCGTAAATAGGAACCTGCATCGTCCCAGGGCACAGTGCAGACCGATTGTTCATGGATCAAAAACTGGGATGCTTCTTCCGCATTGGCAAAATTTCGCTCCCCTGCACCAGTTGGGGCCTTTGTGTACAGAAAGTAGGTGCCACCGGGCATCTGGGCTGCAAAACCCACATCTTTCAGGACTGCCACCAGCTTTTCCAGCCGACGGCGGTATTTTTTCGCACACGGCCCGTGGGATCTCTGGATTTGCCAGTGCCTGTGCTGCGGCCATCTGAATGGCCATAAACTGGCCGCTATCGCTGTTATCCTTCACATCAGCATAAGCCTGCACGATTTTGGGGTGACCACAGACCCAGCCCAGTCGCCAGCCGATCATGTTATAGCCTTTGGACATGGAATGAACTTCCACACCCACTTCTTTGGCACCATCCACCTGCAGAAAACTGGTGGGTGGACCCTGATAGTTCAACATGCAGTGGGCGGCGTCCTGCACCACAATAATCTGGTTAGTGTGGGCAAATTGATCACTTTCTTGTAAAAATCGGTGGTGGCCACCGCACCGGTGGGGCTGTTGGGATAGTTGATCACCAGTAATTTCGCCCGCTTGCGGATATCTGATGGAATACCATCCAGATCGGGAAAGAAGCCATTTTTTCCAGTAACGGCAAACGATGCACTTCCCCACCGTAATATCGGGTGTGGGTGCCAGCAACCGGATACCCTGGCACCGTCATCAGTGTGACATCACCCGGATTGATGAAGCAGGCAGGCAGCATTGCATACGCTGGCTTGGAGCCAATACAGTGGCAGATTTCGGTATCGGGATTCAGAGTCACACCGAATTGGCGTGCCATCAGATCAGCGGCAGCCTGTTTGTAGGCTGCAATGCCATTATCAGCGTAACCCCGGTTTTCCGCACGATCGACCTGTACTTTCAGTGCTTCCCGCACGCTGGTATCGGCCATATCGTCGTTTTCGCCGATTCAAAGTCCAGCAATCGCAATTCCGGGTGGTCTGCCAGGGCTTTTCGCTTCGCACGTTTGATTTTTTCAAATTTGTATATTTCGGTGCCTTTCCCGTAGTTGGCACCACCAATACGGTCGGCAAAAAGCGATTGAAACCAGGGATCAGCCGTCGCAGACATAAACATTCCTTTTGTGGTAACAGCGAAAAAGGTAGTTATAGCACTCCCACGCACGTTGTTGTGGGGGGATCATCGGAAAAGGGCAGGAAAGTTCACCACAAAACGTGCAGCCATTTACCTTGCATGTGATTATTTGATTAAGTGAAATATTTATACGTCAACAATTCGCCATTTTTGCGAAATCCCAACCGAATACAGCAATTACTGTGCGGCAGCAGCGATTTGTGGCATGTTTTCCAGCACTTTTCTGCGAAGTTGTCCGCAGGCAGCATCGATATCCGCACCTTTGCGTTTCCGCACCTTCACGCTGATTCCCGCGTGACGCAGGGTGGTAACGAAGGCGTTCTGTGCCTCGGGTGCGGGGCGACGATAGGGCAGATCCACAACATTGTTCCACGGAATCAGATTCACGTGGGCCTTGCGATCCCGCAGCAGGCGGGCTAATTCGCGGGCATCAGCAGGCTGATCGTTCAATTCGCCCAACAGAACATATTCGTAAGTTACTTGCCGGGAAGTAGTTGCGTAAAAATAGTCTGCCGCGTCCAGAATTGCTTCAATCCCAATATTGGCATTGGTGGGCACAATCTGATTCCCGCAATGCATCGTTGGGTGCGTGCAGAGAAACAGCCAGGTGGTACTGTTTGCCCGCATCAGCCAGGGCACGTATTTTTGCGGGCAGTCCCACGGTCGAAATGGTGATATGGCGGGCACCGATGCCCAGTCCTTTCTGCGAAACAGCGATTTCAAGTGCCGCCAGCAGGTTATCCAGATTGGCCAATGGTTCACCCATCCCCATCACCACAATGTGGGACAGGCGTTCCCCAGGTGCGGTCAGGTTTCGCAACAGGACTAATTGCTCTAAGATCTCACCAACAGAGAGGTTACGTTCAACGCCCTTCAGGCCACTGGCGCAAAGACACAGCCCATGCCACACCCCACCTGGGTGCTGATACAGGCGGTGCGGCGGGTTTCTTCCTGCAATAATACGCACTCAATCGATTTGCCGTCCTGCCACTCCAGTACTAACTTGTGGGTTTCGTCTGTCGCAATCCGGTGGGCCACCACATTGGCCTGAAACAGGTGAAATTGATCTTGCAGGGCAGTGCGGAATGCTGCGGGCAGGTCGGTCATGCTGTCGAAATTGGCGGCACGTGCCTGATAAAGCCAGCCGCAGCACCTGGGCAGTGCGGAATGCAGGTTGTTGCTGTGCAGCCACCCATTGCTGGATATCGCCCACTGGGGTATCCAAAAACGCCTTTTTGGCAGTCGAAAGTAACGGTAACTCGAGATTCATTCGGTTATTCTACAACATGGCAAGCCTGCCCACCTAGAGTTTGGCAGACTTCTGAAATCGATTTAGAATGAAATCTACCACCAGATCTCGAAATTCGAACCCACTTCGGAAATCATCATGGCGAAAACGAAGCCAAAACGACGGGATAACGATTCTCCCTGGAAGGAGTTGCTGGATCACTACCTGGAACCGGTATGCGAATTACTGTTCCCCACGTTACATCAAGCGATACGGTGGGACAAAAAATACAAACCACTGAATACCCAGCTCCGAAAGCGCGACCAGGACGCACTGACAAACAACCAGCATGTGGATTGTCTTTACGAGGTTTATCTGAAATCGAACACTACACCCATCACCCTGTACCTGCATATCGAGGTTCAGTCGCAACAGGACACCGCTTTTGAAGAGCGTATGCTTCGTTACTTTATCCGATTGATTGATAAATACGGACCGAACATTCGCAGCGTGGCAATTCTGGCCGATCCGCACCCCACGTGGCGACCGACAGAGTTTCTGGAAAGCAATGATGAAAATGAACTCATTTTTCGATTTAAGTATTTTAAGATTCTTGACTTAGGCGACAAATTATCGAAACTGGAAGCCCACCACAGTCCGGTGGGGTTGGTGCTGGCCGCTTGCGTTCAGAATCTGATCCACAGTGGCAACGCCAGATTGCAGCGGGAGGCGAAAATCCGCCTGACACGCCAACTGCTTCTCCGTGGCATCACTCCCGATGAGATTGTCAACATCTTCCGCTTGCTGGAATGGATGATACAATTACCCAGAGAAGAAGATGAGAGATTCCAGGCAGAGCTATTGTTGCTGGAAGAGGAAATGAAGATGCCATTCTTATCCCCCAGAGAACTCCGTGCAATCGAACGTGGCCGTCAGGAAGGCCTTGAGCAAGGGCTGGAACAGGGTCTTGAAAAGGCCTAGAACAGGGAATGAAAACAGGGACTGCGGTGGGTGAGAGAATTGGTAAAATCCATGCTTTTCAGGAATTGCTGAATCTCAAATTAACGCCAGCATCCCGTTTACAGAAAAAATCACTGGAAGAACTGGATGCCATCATTGCCGATCTGCGGGCAAAATTAGCGGAATAATCACCAATTTATTAATGAGTTCTCATATATTTTTGGAAGAAGAACTCAATTGGCATTCTTATCCCACCAAAAACCTCCGTGCAATCAAATGCGGCCGAAAGATACAAGGAGAATCGCGAATGTCTGAACTAGAAGGCAATCACCAGAACCCACAATTTGTTGCGTCGATCCTGCAGGTGATTACCGAAAGCCCCGAACCGCTGCCATTCAAAAAAATTAAAGCCTCGCTAAGCAAAGCTGTCCCCAAAGTCGATTTTGGTACTGCCAAAAAACAAGGTGATTACACTGAGGAAGATTTACGACGTGCGTTGCAGGAAGCGGTCGATGGGGGCAGGCTGTTTATTCACTCCGACAAAGAACCGCTATACAGCACCACCCGTCCGAAAACAGCCAGAGAAAAACTGGAGTCCGATCTGAAAAAGAAATACGCTGAGTTGCCAGATGAAGGCACCTTCTCCGAAAAGGACCTGGGGAAACCTTCTGGAAAGAAAGCCACGCCGGAGGTGGTTGAAGCCTTTCAGCAGATTATTGTAGAAATGAAACAGGCAGAGCAGCTCTTTGAAGTAGGCAAAGGTAAGTACAGCAAAAAGGCCCCACCTGATCCGGTGGAATTGTTGCAAAACAAGGTAAAAGACCTTATCGCAGCGTTGGCAGACGATGCTGTGGTGGGTGAAGCAAAACTTGGAAAACCTGGTGCGAAAGCCACCGAAGCGGAAGAAGCTGCTTTCCCAGATATTTTGCAGAAGTATTTGGATGAAAAAGTGCTCTTCGCTGTGGGCAAAGGTAAGTACAGCAAAACCGCACCGAAAGTGCCAGAGTGGTATGAAGAGAAGAAAGTTGCTGGTGCACTGAAGAAAATCGAAGAATCGATTAAAAAACTCTCATCGGATTGTGGTGTCAATCTGGAATCGGTGCTGGCAAAATTAGCGGAAAGCCTGGGTGGTTCCCCACCTGCGGTGAAGGCGCCGCAGGAAAAGCCCAAAGCAACTGAACCGGAACTGTCCAAAGCGACGCAGCCATTGCCGCTAGAAGTTCCTGCTTCTCCAGCGGAACCTGCCGTACCGCTACGCGACCTAAGTACTGTCCTGAAAGAAGCTTACGAAGAATTGTGTCGTTTCTGGCAGTTTCAATCACGAAGGGTGGAACTGCGCCGTTTATACTTCCAGGCCCAGAAAGAAGTGCCAAACCTGACTGTGGCAGAATTTCACAACGAACTTGATAAACTGGATAAGGCGTGGAAGATTGAACTCCACGTTTTGAATGAAGTGCATGAAGCCAAAGACAAAGAACTGGCAATCGAAAAAGATGGCTATCTCTTTTACTACATCATTTGGAAGTAAGCACAATGGACGCCCTGAACACCCCACTGAAAGAGCTGGAACTTCTCAAAGTTTTCAAAGAATTGTGCGTTGAAACTGGCAAACTGGGTAATAGTTCGCCGTTTGAAGCGAAAGTCGCCACGCACCACCAGGTTACTAATCAAGCCAGTTTTGATATCGCCGATCTGCAAATGGAGATCCGCCGTCGGCTAAACGAAACAATTGAAGATGTCCGTTCTGGCAGAAAAGGTTCTCAAGTGATTCTGATTTCCGGTGGGCCTGGCACGGGCAAGACCCACCTGCTGAACACCTACCGCAATCCGGAACTGCAGCAGAATCTTGGCTACATCTTTATGGGTGGGTCGAATCACTGGAAAATCAGCGAGTTTGAAGGTCGACTGCTGGATTGGGTGATCGAGGCACTTACGGCTCCCGCACCCACGGAAGATCACCCGCTGTTACAGCGAATCCGGACCATCGGTTTTCGAGCTATTGAGATTCTACTGGAGACCCCCGGATATCAATTGTATCTGCAAAGCAGCAAAAACTGGTTTCGGAAAAAAATTTTCGGGCGGGTGTCTTCAACAACTCTCAAACAACTTTGCCAGTCCCACGATCCTGCGTTGTTCAATTATTTCGACGAACAACGACTGGGGGATTACATCGCCAGCCGGTTTCTTGCAGAACGATCGAATCCAATTCACCGCTATGTAATGAAAATTCTGGTTTCTTATCTCTTTAACAACGAAGGCGACCTAATCAGTGAGCGGGATCATGTGCTGCACTGGTTTCGTGGCACCAATCCCGACCAGTATTTCAAATCTCGTTTCGGTATTACTGAAGAGTTAAGCCAGGATTACACCCGCACCGAAGCGGTGAAACTGCTGGCCCATCTGTTTTCTGGTGAAGTGTCCCGTCAATTGGGTTCAGAAACCCAGCCATGCGAACCAATCACCTTTCTGCTGACTTTCGATCAAACCGAAGGTCGCGCTGAATTGTTTGAAAGTGAATTGGAATGGCGGGAGTTCTTTGCCCAACTGAGCGAACTTTACAATTCGATGAGCAACTTGGTAATTGTGTTTACGATGACCAATCTGTTAAGGGACAGGTATCTCGGTACGCTAGAAAGGCAATTCCGAGATCGGATGATCGCAACCAGTGATTTTGAACTTCGTTTACCGAACCCGGAACAACTACTGAATTTGTATCGACGGCGATGCGAAGGGTGGCTGGCACACGATCCAATCGTGCTTGATAAATACCGTAGTTTGGCCAACCCATTTCTGCCTTTTACTATAGATTCAGTTAAGCTGGAGGCTGGGAACAAACCGATTCGATTGTCTCTGGAAATCCTGCACAAAAAGTTCCTTGAGAAACTACAGCAAAAAACTTTTGAACCGTTGCACGACTACCGCTTCTTTTTGAATCAGTTGAATCAAGATAACGAAGTGATCAAATCATACGACTACACTTCAAAACATCTCGATACACTGAAGTCGCTGATGGATCGACTGAATAATTATCTTAAACTACAGCACAATATTTTTCTGACAGATATCACACAAATCAATTTAGATAGTATCCCCTGTCTGCAATTGACTATGGAATTGAGCAGTGGTTCCAGGTCAATTCAGGTGAATATTGCCCGATTCGGCAGAAACTATACGAGTGAAGTCCCAAGGATCATCGATCAACTGCTGAAAAATGCCCACAAGAACCAGAACTTTCTTTGGCTGCTCCGTCCAGAGCCCTGGAATCCGGATATTCCCCATAACTACAGTTCTCAGATTTTTGCCCACTCCTGCAAAATCGAAATCGAACAAATCTTCCTTTCACTGATTCATGTGGCAGACAAAGCTGCGGAAGTAGCAGAAAATGATCCCGCCTACGTAACCGCATTCGAGCAGCTTCTGCAAACTACAATTGACCAGACTTATCTGGGTGAATTGCTGAAGCATTCTCAGGAAAAACTGAAACAACGTGTTAAAACTGATGCGGGTTCTGAAGTCACCGATTCAGAGGCAACATCGTGAACAAGCACTTGACCGTTCACCATTTGAACCCCCAACCCACTATTGCAGTGGGGGAACCACTTCGAATTACAGTGGAAGTTACTTGTTCTTCAGAATCACCTTGTAAGTATCTGATTCGACCAATCAATTACCAAAAGCCGTTTCTGGTAAAATTCGATCGATCTTCACAAACTTCTGAAATCAATCTTCGACCTGGAGAATCCTATCACCACACTGTAATTGCTAATTTCCTTCAACCTCTGTTAACTGACTTTCAACATTTTGCAATTCAGGCAACCCCAGAAAATGATGATAAACTGGAGGCTTTGATTCCATTGTCTCCAAATCCCCTTCAAGTCATTCCAAATATTGCCACACTGATTGAAACAAAACTGGAAACCATCTGCGAGTACGATCTGGGGACCAAAATTGAACTATCAGTCCGAAACATCGGCCACACGCCACTGGAAAATATCCAGATTACTGTTTTGAACAAAGAATCGGTTCTTTCTGGCAGCACGGTCCATCGGATTCAGAAACTCCCTATCGGTGGGGAAGAAACGATCGATTTCATCGTCGATGGGGCTGTGCTGCACTACCAGGTGCAGTGTCAGATCAATGACAGCATCATCCAGAAGGAATTTCACAACGCGATTCAGCCGATATCGGCAAACCGCAACACTGCCAGAATTTATCGCTTTATGGAGCCACGTTCACTGACGAAAGATCTGATTCAGTGGAAAGAACTGCCCAAGAACAGAGAAATCCAGCCCGATTACGGCTACTACAACGTGCGTGGGCCAAAATACACCTACAGCCTTTCCATTCAGCCGAATGACCCCACAGCAACAGAAGTCGAAGTTTTCAGCATCCCAGGCGAGGTGGAATTCAGCAAAGGGCAACGTCAGGGAAAAAATTGGGTTTTCAAAGTGACTGTGGTAGAAAGCCCGCTTCTGACTCGGGCGACCCACACAGATTATCTCGTGCATACCTCAAGCGGCACCACACAGGGCGAAATCCATCTGAAAATCAACCCCACCCTTAAGCGATATTTGCTGATCTCTATTACTGCTGGTCTCATGATTACTGTCCGAAGTGCGGCTTCATTTCGAGCAGATCTGCTGGAAGATGATCTTTCCCCAGCCTCAGTGATGACTGATCTGTATTTTCTGATGCTGGAAAACAAATTGAATTCGTTGCAATTGCTGTCGATCCCACTAATCTTCTGCCTGCTTTGGCTGTTCAACAGGGTTTACCGCAGGTTAATTAATTAGCAACAATTTTTTTGTAGGTTCTACTTCTTAGATATACTGCCAGTTTAATACCGCCAGATCAGGTCGACACCGAAGCGGAAGTCAAGCAGGTCGCGAGTACCCAATAAAGGAAACTCGGTGTGCAGACCAAGAAAGATCCCTTCGTTCATGCGGAACCGCACGCCAGGAGAGATGGTCAGAAAATCTCGGCTGGCTGCCTGAGCACCCAGGTTACCCAGATCGCGGGCTTCGAAGGTTTCCGGCACAGTGGTGCCATCGGTGGTGTAGTGAAACCAGTTGATTTCCATCGTGGGGAAAATATTGTGCTGATCGAACAGGTCCAGCGACAGATGGAACGAGTTAAAGAAATAGTCGCTGCGGGCATCGCTGGTACCAAATGCATAGCCCACGTTGTTGATCAATCCCACACCACCAAAAACCGATTGATAAATCTGACGTGCGTACGACCAATATGGCATTAATGTCAGGCTGCCGGTGTTCTGGTATACCGCGGATGAACCAATGGGCAGTTGAAAGGTCAAACCGAGAGACGAGATCACTTTTTCCTGTGGGTCACGAATCAGCACAAACTTTGGCCCAAAATGCAGTTCCGTGAAGCCAGTCGCCCCACCTAACGTGGAGCCGGTTCCCGGATTAAACGATTGCCAGCCGATTTTGTTGACTATCATTGAGATTCGTTCGGTAAACGCCAGACGTGCCTGACCACCGAAAAACACCGCATTGCCCCCACGCAGCAGGTATTGGCTGCCGGGGATCGTCTGGTACAGAAACATCGGTCTGATTTCTGTCAGTGACCGTGGGTCTTCTGCCATGAACGGATTGCTCAGTGGCGAAGATAGCCACGGAAAATCGTGGTCGCTTTGGAAAGTGACTTTCCTGCGGTCCCATTCCTGCGGATCGAGCCCCACTCCACCACCAAAAAGGTTGGATAAGCGATCGAAATTATTCGCACTGCGATACGGATCATCGCCGGGGTTCATCTGACGAAAGCCGCCCGGATCGTTTGAAGGTGCACCCAATGTGGGGCCATCGTTAAAACTTCCAGGCGGTGGCGGCAATGGGGGCGGATTATCGATATCGCTGAAGGTGGCAGGAGGCAATCGGGATTCGCTGGTTGGCGTCCCTTTGCTGGATGCCGCCTTCACGGAATTGTCAGCTGGGCTGGTGCCACGAATCGTGCCCAGCTTCGCCGGCGGCAATTCTTCATCCCACAGGCTGTCTGGTGCCTGACCACGGGGCGTTGCTGGTAAGTTGCTTTCTTTGGGGATTGGTTGTGGTAATCCCAGTTTTGCCGTCGGTGCTACAGGTGCCTGAGCCAGCACTGTTGTGCCCCAACAGCATAGAAACAACTGCCCGATGGCAACATTTATCTTGCGGTGCATTGTAATTTCCCCACTTCCCCCGCCCGAATACGGACAATGGTGGCTATTACTCGCAACTGTCTGTTTTCGTCAAGATCAAGTAGCAGAATGTACAAAGATATTAAGGATGCTGGGCGAAACAGGTAAAACTGTCAAAGATGAGAAAAAACTAATGAAAATTCAATGAGGTCAAAAAAAAGAACTTATTCGTTGGTAACAACTTCCCCACCCTGGCTGGTGGCCATCGCACGCCAGGTGGAAATCGTGATGGCGTTGCGCACAAAGCGAACGCTGCCATCGCCCATGGCTGCCTGTACTCCACCGGTATGCCGGCTGCGGGAAGCAAACATGGTCGGATAAGTTGCGGTAGAAACGGTGCAAGGCAGGCTGGGCAGAGTGTTCACACAATAGCCCGCCGTATAAATTGCATCCGGCGAACTGCTGTTCGGACCGTTGTATGCTGTAAACTGACAGGCATCGCCCCACCAGGTGAAGCCACGTAAATCCGAATTACGGCCTTGAAGTACTTCTGCCACCAGCATTGTGTTGCTGGACCCATCGGTAATGTCAGTTAATTTCACTCGTTTGTTGTTGTTATTGAATGGTGCTCCCAAATGCTGCACGCCGTTCAGGGTGGCAGGCTGTGCGTAAGAAGTTGCCCCATAATTCACTGCATAATTGTGCGAGGTGATCCCACCAATCGGTGCATTGGGAGTATCGGACGGACAGGTTAAGGTGGGGATCCGTTTTGTGGTAACGTTGGTTGTATTAGGGGCCCCACCATACCGTGGACCAGTCGAATCATTCCCACCCCAGTTCTGATACAAACGGAACATGTTATCCTGTTCGATGTAAGGCAGGATCAGCACCTGCCAGGTACCCCAGCAACAGCCCGAAGCACCCGTTCCGGGTGGCAGGGTACCTTCGGTATCATTCAGCGAATGCATCGCAATGCCGATCTGTTTCAAATTATTCGAGCATTTTGAGCGATTCGCTGCTTCACGAACTTTCTGCACTGCAGGCAGCAGTAAGCCAATTAAAATGGCGATGATAGCAATTACCACTAATAGCTCAATCAGGGTAAAGCCGCGTCTTTGGATCATGATCCTCTCCAGAAATGAGATAATGAAATACTTTACGGTGCGGCAAAATCGAATTTGTTTGGGCCGCCTGCCGTAACTTCTATTGTTTTCTGCGATTGGGTATTCCATTCCGCAGGAAAACGGTCCTTGTTCACAACCTGGGAACTATCACCTGGGGCCTGATCTGCAACGGTGCCTGGTTCACCTGAGGTCAAAATCACCTTGTAGATTCCGGGCTTCATCCCTGCAGATTCGGGTACAGAATATTCGCCATTGGTAATGGGTGCTCCCGCTTCAGTTCCCCCTTCAAACTGAGCTATAAATCGCACGTAGCCCTGGTCCAGCTTGACACCTTTGAGCGTAACGGTGCCATGGACTGTTTTATATTCACTGGAACTGCAGCCACTTAGCAGGAAAATGAAGCAGGAAAATAGCACCACGTTTTTCATGGTTAGTCCAACAGATCAAATGAACGTAACAGAGAGGTAAATTAAAGTTACTTCATCACGTGGAGTGCTGTCAAGTTGAAAAATGGAAAGTAATCACTTTTTCGAAAAATGAGAACAAAATGAGTGCCCAGTATCTCAGGTAACATCGCCAATAGTGACCAGAATCCGTTGCACCACCGTGCTGCTACCGTCGGTGGCGTAAACTGTTACCAGGAAGTTACCTGCGAAGTTCGTATCCCAGTTCAAAGTAAGAATGTTGTTCGTGATACTGGTCGTCACCGGTGGGGCTGTCGGTGCGGTGGCCCCACTGAGAAGTTCCGGTGAATTGTACACATTTGCCCCACCGTAAATGGGGTCGTTGAAGTCTGCCACGGGTGTCTGGGCCACGGTGGTCAGGTAATCAATGCCGTTCCACGCATACAAGCGATTGTTAGATGCCAGAATAAAGTATTGCCCCAGATTATTAATGAAGTATTTCTCATTAAAGCCGCGAGTGTTGAGGCCGAACGCACCACTGGTGATCCCAAGGCGGGTCTTATCCTGGAATAACTGGCTGTATGGCAGCACCTGCGCAAGCAGAGTGATCTGGTCGCCGTCCGCATCAGCAGGTACCAGATTTACGGTTGTGGTCCCCGCTGCCGAAGTGCCAAAGACGTTGGCAATCGGCTGCAAGGTGGGTGCCTGATTCGGCACGGTCAGAATGAATTCCTGATCCCCGCTTGCCGCACCGTCATTCAGGGTGGTGGTGATTTTCACCGCACCCGTGAACGCCACGTGGGGGTTCAGATTCACATCGCCTGTGGCACCGTTGCTGGTGGCCACAATCGCACTGACCTGCCCACTGTTGGCGTAAATCTTTTCAGGATTTTCGTAAACATCGACACCGACGTTAGTTACGAGAACACTGCTTTCAATTGTCCCACGCCAGGCCAGCAGATCGCCGTTCTGCATCAGCAGGTAGTAGCCCGCACCTTGCGGATTGCTGCCATTGGTGCTGATGAAGTATTTTTCCTGCTGCCCACGAATATTGAAGCCGAAATCGGCTTTCGTCAGGCCATATCGGTCTTTCAATTCAAACAATTCATCTTCAATAAATTGTGGGCGAGCCTGCGTCAACTTGCTGGGGTCTTCGTACGCACCCGTGCCCACCAGGCTGGCGATCGGCCCACGTGCCAGGCTGGTGTTGAATTGGAAACCGTCCCACGCGTAAAGCTGACCGGTTGGCATTAAAAAGAAGAGTTTGCCTCCCAGCGGATTGCTGCCATTGGTGCTGGCAAACCACCATTCCTGCTGACCAAAGGCGTTCTTCGTGTATGGTGCAGCCGTCAATCCGAATTGCAACTTCACATCGTACAAAGCCCCACGGTTGACGTAAACTGTTGCAGGGGAACCAGGTAACGCATTGAACAGTTGAGCGGGATTGTTTGTTACAGTCGGGTTGTTGTAAGGTGCCAGATTGAAGTCTGCCACGGGAGTCTGCTGGATCGTGGTGGCAAATGAAACACCATCATACGCAAACAACCGATTCCCATTCGACAGTACGTAGTATCCGCCATTAGAAGAATTACTGCCGTTCGTGCTGGCAAACCACCATTCCTGCTGACCAAAGAAGTTGTAAGCGTATGGTGCGACCAGCCCCAGTTCCGTCTTCAGGTCGAACAGCGGGTTATAGGTTTCGGCCTGCACCTGGATTTGCCGTAATGCGGTATCAGGATCGCCATCGGTGACGGGCAAGGTCAGGTCAAGGCTGTCCACATTGTGGTTCAGCGTCTGATTGCTCACCGCACCAATGGACGGTGCGGTATTGTTGACTGTAAAGGTAAACTCTTTTTCGGCGGTGGTGGTGCCATCATCGGCCAGCACCGTCACCTGCACTGTACGGTCGAAGCTGGGCACTGCTCAGAGTCAATTCATCATTGACCACATTCGCTGTCAGGCCAGGAATCAGTGACAACGATGCATTCGTTAACAGGGAAGGATTGGCATAAACATCACCCAGGCCCAGTGCGGTGAAGTCTGCTACCAACGTCCCACCGGTGGCAGAAACGCCGTTGAACTTGATCAGCGTATTGTTCGGTAACAGCACAAAGTAGTTAAATCCAGCCGGATTGCTGTTGTTGGAACTGGTCAGGTAATATTCCTTGGCCCCCTGGAAATTAAAACTGTGGGCTGGCGTCTTGAAGCCATACTTTTCCTTCAATTCCACCAATGGGTTGGCACCCACGGCCAGAGGATTACCTGTCGCGCCGGTCAGCAGTGCGGGATGATCGTACACAGAAGTGGTACCAGGCTGCCCGTACGGATAACTGTTAAAATCCGCCACTGGTGGGTTCGCAATCGAAAGTGCAATTGTCCCACGCCAGGCGTAAAGGGCATTGTTCGGCATCAGGATGTAGTAGCCCGCACCCAGAGGATTACTACCATTGGTGCTGAGGAAGTACTTTTCCTGTGCCCCACGCAGGTTGAAAGTGTTGGGCAACTCTGGATTCGTAAGACCATATTGCTGCTTGATGGCAAACAACGGATCCACCAGTGTGACCGTGTATTCCACCGTACCTGAAGGTGTGGGAATCATGTCCGACAGATCGATCACCCCTTCCCCACCGTGCAGCACCGTCGGCGGCGAAATGGTGATCGTGGCTTGTCGCGTAAACGGATTCAGTGCATCATCATCCGTCACCGAAACGATTAACTGGTACTGTACGGTTGCATAAAAATCGATCTGAGCAGCATCCACCAGTGTCAACTCGCCCGAATTACTATCCAGTGCAAAAATGCCCGCTTCATTACCAGAGACGATATTGTAGGTCAGGGTCTGGCCCGCATTCGGATCGGTGGCCACCACAGTGCCAAGAACTGTCCCATCGAGAGCGCCTTCAAAGAGACTGAATAATTGATTGGCAATGACAGGTGGGTCGTTGATATCGTTCAGATTGATGGTAATGGTGGCTTCATCGGACAGTACAGGTGTGCCATTGTCGCTTACGAGTACGGTCAGTGTGAAACTGGGTGTCGTTTCGAAATCTGCCGCATCACTGTTCGCAACGGTAATTTCCCCGGTTGCAGAGTCGATCGCAAACGCACCACCAGTATTCCCGGAGGTGATTTCGTAAGTCAGTGACTGGCTGACATCGCTATCACTGGCATCTACTGTACCAACAACGGTTCCTGTCGGAAGATTTTCGTCAATCGTGAAGGTATCATCATTGGCGACGGGCGGGTCGTTACCATCCTGCACATTTACTGTAATCTCTGCGATATCGGTCAGACTGCCTGTGCCATTGTCGGTAACGGTCACTTCCAGATTGAAAACCTCAGCAGTTTCAAAATCAATCGCGGAGGAGTGGCTACTCGAATCAAGCCTGTGGTGGGATTAATCGAAAACGCATTGCCTGTATTGCCCGATGTAATGGCATAGGACAATGTCTGCCCATTATCTTCGTCGGTGGCAGTCACCGTTCCCACAATCGTATTTAAAGAACTGTTTTCAGCTACGGAAAAGGTGTCATCTACCGCCACCGGGGCTTCGTTCAGATCATTGACATCGATCGTGATTGTCGCAGTGTCCTGGAGATTCCCGGTATCGGTGACACGAACGACCAACTCAAACTGTGTGGTATCTTCAAAGTTCAACAGACTGCTGTTTGCAACGGTCAGTCTGCCCGTGGTGGTATTCAGGGTGAATGCACCGGCTTCGTTGCCGGAAAGAATGGCATAGGTCAGGTTGTCGCCTACATCGGGGTCAGTGGCTGCAATATCCCCAACAATTGCATTGTTCGGGCTGTTTTCATCAATATCAAACGTCTGATCGTCGATCGTCGGAGGGTCATTGGCCGTCAGAACGTTAATCGTAACCGTGGCAGTATCAAACAGGTTGCCTGTACCATCATCGGTGGCACGCACCGTCAGGTTGTATGTGGGGGTGGTTTCAAAATCGAGCAGGCTGTTATCAGCAACACGGATCTCGCCAGAGCTGGCGTTAATCGAGAAGATGCTGTCATCATTCCCTGCAGTGATCGTATAGGTCAGATTGTCGTTATCTGGATCGGTGCCTTGCACGGTGCCTACCAGAAAATTATTCGGGCTGTCTTCTGCCAGATCGAATGAATCATCGTCTAGAATAGGTGTTTCATTGACATCATTCACATTGATTGTGATCGTCGCTGTATCAGATGCATTCAGGCCATCTGCAACTTGCACGGTCAATTGAAACTGAGTCAATGCTTCAAAATTCAGTGCAGCCGAATTGGCAACACGGATCTGGCCATTTGTTGAATTGATCGAAAAAGCACCGTTGGTATTACCACCCTGGATGGAGTAAGTTAATGTATTGTTGAAACTACTGGTGTTTCCCGTATTCGCATCGGTAGCAACTACCGTACCCACTAAGGTATTGTTTGTGCTGTTTTCATTGATGCCGAATGTCTGGTTATTCACCACCGGTGCGACGTTAAATTGGTGCAATCCAACGGCATTGACCAACTGTTGAACGTGGGCAACAGATTGATTGCCATTTTCGCCATCTTGCCCAGAAAGCGTGAATGAACGATCCTGAATACGAGCCTGATTAAAAAGATCAATTGCGCCTGTTCCCATGATTGGCGATGTGCCACCCACTGCCTGGGTGGAACCTGCATTGTTCACATGAGAAAGTGACAGCGTGTGGCCAATCTCGTGGGAAGTGGTACCTGCAACGGCAAACGTGGTAAATCCAAGGTTACCGCTTGTTAACGCATTTGAAGGTGTCAGGCCACCTAGGTTTCGGATATGATCCGTAAAAATGGAACCGACTACATCACCGACTTCAATTCCAAAGATGGAGCCGTTACTACCATTTGAGCGTCTGACGGTACTGCCACCCGCAACACCGAGGATGCCAGGATTGGAACCGTGTGTTCCGCTGACGCCACTGCCAATCTGCACAAAGTAGTATTCAGATACCCCAGGCGGTGGGGTGCCAATGTCACCGATGATGAAGTCGATCGCCAAGTCAAACGCTTCCGGACCGGCAACCGTGCCAACCAGTTCTTCAAAATAATCTGATTCCACTTCAGCCAGGATTGAATTGGTAACCAGGTTAAACTGATTGGCTGCAAAACCGAATGCAGTAACATCGAACGCACCGACACCATTATTAAAAATATCAAACGTGGTACCTTGCGCACTCGACTTAAAGTCCAGTACGATGGTCAGCGTTTGCCCCGTGACGTGGGAGCCATCACCATCTGGCCTCGGTGTTTTGGTGCTGTTTGCAGAATCGAATGGGATGCTTTCGTAATATTCAATCTCTTCCGGCGTGAACATGCCATAGGCAAAATCCACGTGGGGGTTGACACGGCTTTCCAGCGTTTCCAGGTTCAGTTGAAAAAAACGAGATCGTTTCGAAGGTTTCCGTACCAGGAATTTGCAGCAATTGTCCAAAGTGCGCTGCACATGAGCCAGAAAATCTTTCATAAAACTCCAGGTGTAAATCGCGAGCAGCAGGGCGCAAGAACCCCCCACCTGAGCTGGGGAGAAATCAACTCGTGTAAGACGGGAAGTTACGTTTGTGGAAATTTACCCGATTGGTGGGATTATTTCAATGAAAAAAACTTCACATTTTTCAAATTTTCCCATCCGGAGCTTAGTAGTTGGCAAGATCAAGCAAGTGTTTTCATGAAATCTTCACATTTCTGTGCCAGTCTGGTAGGATGCCGGTCCACCACGTGGGCTGGCAGTACTCATTAAAGTGGTTGCCGTCCCGCTCTGATCTACGGCACAGGTTGTTGCATATGCACATAGTTGACAAAATCGCCTTGGTTTGTGTGCTGATTGGTAACTGCGCCGGGATTGATGCGGCCGAACCTGCCGAAAACAGATGGCAGTGGCAGCCGACGCACGTGGCGAAGATCCAGATTGAGCTGACGGCAAAAGAATACGATGCGATGCAACCCCCACGTACCGGTGGATTTGGCGGCTTTGGTGGGTTTCCGATGACACCCAGGCCGAATCCTGTGGTGCCACCCAAAGAAGGTGACCGCGAAGTCCATCGTGGGGTGTTTGGCACCGATTTTCCGGTCGCACGTGGGAAAGTCACCATCAACGACCGCACCGCAGGCGATGTGGCGATTCGTTACAAAGGCAATTCCACGTATCTGGCGACCGCCAACGGCTTGAAAAGGTCGTTTAAAATCGATTTCGATGAATTTGTGGATGACCAGCACCTGTTCGGCCTGAAAAAAATCAACCTGCACTGTGGGGTGCACGATCCATCCAAAATTCGCGAAGCACTCTGCTATCAGACGTATCGCGACGTGGGAGTGCCCGCACCACAAACCTGTTTTGCGGAAGTGCGTCTGAATGTTCCTGGTCGTTTCGATAATCTGTATCTGGGCTGTTACACGATGACAGAACAAGTGAATAAACCCTTTCTGCGTAAGCACTTCGGCACCGACAAGGGGGTACTGTTCAAGCCGGAACGGGTGCGGAGTCTCGATTATCTTGGCGAACAGTGGGAGCCATACGAAAAGAATTACCAGCCGAAAGGAAAAGCGAAGGACGCACAACAGAAACGCCTGATTGAGTTTGTGAAACTGGTCAACCGTGGCAGCGATCAGGAGTTTGCGGCACAAATTGGCAAGTTTCTGGATGTGGAAAGCTACCTGCGTTTTCTGGCCACCACTGCCGTAACGGCGAATCTGGATAGCTTCTTCACCAACGGCCACAATTATTACCTGTACCTGCACCCTGAAAGTAACCAGTTTCATTTTGTGCCGTGGGATACCGACCTGTCGTTGGGGAATTTTGCCTTTTTCGGCAGCCCCACCCAGCAGGCGGATCTGAGCGTGCGAAAACCGTATGTGCAGAACCGCCTGACGGATCGATTACTGGCACTGCCGGACATGCCGAAAAAGTATCTGGAATTGCTGCAAGATGTTCTACAGAAAGGATTTACAGAAAAAATTGTATTGCAGCATGTGAAAGATTTTGAAGCCACGGTGCAGCCGATTCTGGAAAAAGAATTGCAGGCCATGCGGCAGCGACGCGAATCCCCGTTCAGCATGCCCGGCTTCCAGAAGGCCCCACCTGTGGGTGAATTTGTGAAGCAAAGATTAGAATCCATTCAGAAACAATTGACCAGCGATCATCCAGGTTATCAGCCCAAAGGTTTCAGTTTTGGTCCGGGTGGCTTCGGCCCACCAAAACAGCCATTTCCAAAACAGCCACCTAAACAATTTCCTCAACAACCAAATCCGTTTCCAAAACGACCAGATTGAACGATTCTGGGTGCACCATCGATTAAAAATGGGAATATTTTCATTTCTGTGGGTATGGGCACTTTACAGCAGATTTTTTCACCACCTGACAGGTTTGAGTGAGCTTGACGAAAACCATGATGAAGAGTACAAAGTGGATGAAATTTCTGAAAAATATGTTCTCCCAGCATTAACACCAGCTGGGATTAAGAGTGATTTGTTGAAAGATACTCGGCACACATGTGATGCAGGCTGAGTAGGTGCGATTTGAACACAAATGAGTGAAACTACTGTTTATTGTGTAGCTTACGAACAAGATAATCTCTTAAGTCCAAGATAGAAATAAATATTTACACTTACAACATCTCAAATTATGCACATAAATCACTTTACTCAATCTATTATTTTATCATCATTCTTTTTCTTAGTTTCCAGCTGTAATCACACTCTGCAAAAGCTCGATTCGAATCCGATTCAAACAAAGTGCAATGATAGAGGTCTCATAGGTGAAAAATCATGCTACGGCAGAGAAATTATCATAGATGGCAAATATTATTATCTCGAATCAACAGATCATTTCAAACATTTGGAAGGAGCTCTAATTGATTTTTCTGGCACAGTTAAGTCTGTAACATATTCAGGTGGCTTTGAGATAGGCTCAGCTGTTCCTGATGGTACAGTAAATTACATTTCAATTGACAAATGGCAACTTGCCAAATGAACTACAGTCAGTTTGTTAACTACTACGTCAAATGCATGTAACTGGTCATCCATGAAACACCAGTCTTGGTAAGGCCAGTTGATTCTCGCTGCACACGAACAAGGTTGGGGAATGCTGCTTCCAGTTTCTGCACTTATTCCCGCATGCGCGGGAATGACGATTGTCTTCAGAATCTCTTTGCGTTTTCGCGGCTTTGCGTGCGGCATCAAAAAGAAATTCCCTTGCCAGGGTTGCGGGCGATGAAGGCAAAAATCAACCGCTGCTGCTAATGCCGTTAGGCCACAAGACCTGTGTCCGCTGACATCAATGTGGGCGTTTTGGGCGATTTTCCTTTCACTCCCGCCTGAAATTTCAGGTGGAAGCATAATTGTTTTTCTAGTCCATCGCAATTATTGCACTCAGAACGTAATTTCATCACCCCACGAATTTATGATCTATGTTTGCTGTGGACGAAAATTGATTTCTGGGACACTCAGGGCATCCCATGCACGCGGACACAACCACCGATCGAATTAATGCAGCCATTACCCTTGCGAAAGCGGGCAATCGCGAAGAAGCAATGCGGTTGTTCCGTGGGTTGGCGACCGAATTCCCACAACTGGATACCGTGTGGGTGTGGTGCGCCACCCTGACGGGTGATAATGCCGAAGCGGTCGAATACCTCGAGCGTGCTTTTCAGGTTACTACCAGCAAAGAAAAGGTTTCCGAACGGCTGATCCGCGCCTTAATCAGTTCTGGCACCCACTACGCCAAAATAAAGGATGTGGAAAAAGCCCGCCGCGACTTTTTTCGCGTCATTGATCTCAATTCTCAGAACGAAATTGCCTGGCTCTGGCTGGCAGAATTGGCACCCGATCCACATACAGCCACGGTCTACCTGGAACAGGTACTGAAGATCAATCCCAACAATCGCCAGGCCCAGATGGTGCTGGCCACCGTCAAGGAACGTGGCAAGACGGTACGGAAAACGCGTTGCCCATTCTGCAGTGCCGAAATTCATACCACCGATACCCAATGTGGGGGATGCCGATCGATTCTGCACCTGTCCCGTATTACGGAAGCGATCAATAACAGTAACTCGAACCAGCAGCTACTGCGTACCAGTATTTCCCGCCTGCACCAGCAGCATGAAGCCAAGCCAACCTTTACCACGGCTTATTTTCTTGGGATGGCACTGGCGAATCTGGGCGAATTTTCCGATGCCTTGTATTATTTTGATGCTGCCCGAAGTTATCAGCCGGACAATGCCGCCTTTGCGGAGCAGCTTCGCACGGCCAGAATGTACGAGCAGCACCTGAAGCGAACTGATAAGCCCCTGGATCAGGACGAAGATTCTATTTTTCAGGAAGGGCCCAGCAGCAGTGGCTCACTGATGATCGATCCTGAAGAATTGCCGGCGATCCCTGTCTGGATTCCGCCAAAAGGCAGGCCATACACATTACTCGTGGAACATAGCCCCACCTTCCGTGCGTTAATTCTGAAAACGTTACTGGAACAGGAACGCCACGTGGGGGAACTTTCTGATGGCAACATGATCGGCGAATTCATTGCCCAGCATGGTGCACCAGAATTGTTGTTGCTGGATGCCGACTATTCCAAGGTGGATGCCAACGAAACCACCACGAGCCTGCTGTCGCAACCACAACTGGCAGAACTTCCGGTGATTATTATGTCGTCAGAAGAAGGTTTCGTGTATAGCATGAAATCCCGCATGGCTGGGGCACGGGAACATCTCAGTAAACCCTTTATTGAAGCAGAGTTAGTGCGGGCAATTCGCCTGGCCTGTCAGCCAATTCGTAAGCACGATTATGAGCTGGAAGCCCCACCGACGGCCATGCCGATTTCGGTATCGCAATAAGCGTTCATTTTTCTGCCCCGATCCGAATTTTTGTGCTAGGCTTGCGTGGATGTTGCGGACTTGATGGAAAACGACACGAGGTTCCCGAACCAACAGCTCCCACCTTTCCTTTATCGTGGTAGCGATGACGAGGCGTGCGATGATGAACTTGCAAAACCCTGCCGAAACCGCCAACCCAATCGGTGCAGTGGAAATTACTATTGATCAACCAGTAGCAGGGAGTGATTTACCACTTGTTTACGGCCTGGCTGCCAAGGTGCTGTTGCCCCGTCCCGCGTTTGGCTTCAAAGTGGATCACGATATTCCCGATGGTGTCACCCTGATTGATACCAAGCCCAGCGCCACCTGCCTGGGTGGGCACATCATGTGGAATCTGGGCCGGGTTGATCCTGGACAGGAAATTCGCCTGCAGGTAATTGTGGCACCAGAACCAGATCGCGTGATTTCACCGCAGGAACTGGCAACATTCACCGCCACTTACACCCAGAACCTCTATTTTGAAACACCGATCATCAGTTCGCGTCTGAGATTGAAAATTGAGGCCCCGCCTCAAGTCGAAGTGGGCGAAGAGTTTGAATGTCACTTCCACCTGCATAATGGTGGGAACTGGATCTTAAACCATCTGGCACTCGATTTCCAGATTCCGGAAGGTCTGGAAACGGACGCACCCGCAAAGGTGGTAGTGGATGAAATGCTGCCGAAAGAAAATCGGACATACAAAGTAAAACTGTCTGCCAATCAGGCGGGCACATTCCCACTGAGCATTACCGCCCAGGTGGGGGACAAAACCGAACAGGCCACCGCACAGATTATTGTGGGCAACTGATCCACCAGCACTTCATTTCCTTGCAAGTTGATATCCCACATCAAATGATTTGAGTTTCCACCAGCAACTACCGTGGTTCAGAATCGCAAGACCTGCAAGTCACTGCCCGCTATAATAGTCTATTCAGACTACCAACCCAAGTGATCACGGTGCCACGACAGCGGATTGACCTACCATTGATGCAACCTCCTGCCCCTAAGGAGTTTGCGCCGATCAGCCGTGCGGAAATGCTCGCCCGCGGCTGGGATGAAGTCGACGTGGTTTTTGTGACCGGCGATGCCTATATCGACCACCCCAGCTTTGCGATGGCCATTCTGCACCGCGTGCTGGAGCAGGCGGGCTTTCGCGTCGCAATATTGTCCCAGCCCGACTGGAAAACTGTCGAACCGTGGCGGCAGTTTGGCAAGCCCCGCCTGTTTTACGCAGTCAGTGCGGGAAACATGGATTCCCTGATCAACCACTACACCGCCAACAAAAAGGTCCGCAACGACGATGCCTATTCCCCAGGTGGGAAGATTGGCCTGCGGCCCGATCGGGCCACGCTGCCCTATTGCCAGCGGTGCCGCGAAGCGTTTCCCGGTGTACCCGTCATTGCAGGTGGGGTGGAAGCCAGCCTGCGACGTCTCGCCCACTACGACTACTGGAGCGACACCGTTCGACGGTCGATTCTGCTCGACAGCAAGGCCGATCTGCTGGTTTATGGCATGGGCGAAAAAAATATTGTCGAAATTGCCCACAGGCTGGCTGCTGGGGAAACCATTCGCCAGATTCGCAATCTGCGTGGCACCGCCTACGTGCTGGGTGCGAAGGAATCCCACGAAGACTGGGACGAACTGAAGGCCAGTTTGCCCACCGTGAACGCACCTCCGGATAGCCACAAAACCACCCCACCGTGGCAACCGAAATTTGAGTTGATCCCCAGCTTTGAAGCGGTGAAAAGCGACAAAATGGCCTTTGTCCGCTCGAATCACCTGATTCACTTGAATACCAACCCGTTCAATGCTGCAACGCTTGTACAAATGCACGATCGTCAGGCAGTGGTGGCGAATCCGCCCGATTTCCCACTGACGACAGAAGAAATTGATGCCGTATACGATCTGCCCTACACACGACGGGCCCACCCGAGCTACCGTGAAGCAATTCCCGCCCATGAAATGATTAAGGATTCCGTCACCATTATGCGTGGGTGTTTCGGTGGCTGTACTTTTTGCAGTATTACGGCCCACCAGGGACGTATTATTCAGTCCCGCTCTTCCGAATCGGTGATGCGGGAAGTGCAGCAACTTACTACCCACCAGGACTTTAAGGGAATTATCAGCGATATCGGCGGTGCCACAGCGAACATGTATCAGATGCGTTGCACCCGGCCCGAAGTGGAAGCGAAATGCAAACGACTATCGTGCGTTCATCCCACGATCTGTAAATTGCTGGGCACCGATCACGGCCCGGTGATCCAATTAATGAGAAAAGTGCGACGCTCCCCAGGGATTAAAAAAGTGTTCGTTGCCAGTGGCATCCGGATGGATTTGGCCCAGCTTTCGCCGGAATATGTGCAGGAACTGGCCGCACATCACGTGGGGGGCAGGTTGAAAGTGGCACCGGAGCACACCAGCCCCACCGTACTGCAACTGATGAAAAAGCCCAGCATCGACAACTTTGGCGTCTTCGCCCGACAATTTCAGCAGGCATCGACGGAGGCAGGCAAGCCCAAACAGTACCTGGTGCCCTACTTCATCGCCAGCCACCCGGGCAGCACGGTGGCCGAAATGATCGATCTGGCCGTCTATCTCAAGCGAAACGGCTACCGCCCCGACCAGGTGCAGGACTTCATCCCCGCACCGTTCGATATTGCCACCTGCATGTGGTACACCGGCATCGACCCGATGACCGGCAACGAGGTCGCCATCGCGAAACACTTACGGGACAGGAAGTTACAGCGGGCGTTGATGCAGTTTTTCAAGCCGGAAAACTGGTTCGAGGTGCGGGAAGCCCTGGTGAACGCCGACCGCACCGATTTGATTGGAAATGGCTGCGACGCCCTGATCCCAGCCAACCCACCGAAAGAAGCAATTCTGGCAAAACGCAAAAAGGCGAACCAGGCCCTGAAAGGCGACCACTACCACAGTGTGGGCAATCCAGCCAAGGGTGAACCCGCAGGCGAACGAGGAGCGGAGGGTAAATCTGCTGAACGTTCCGCCCCACCCAAATCACGAGGCTACCGCCCAAAACGAAAAACCCAGCAACGCCGCCAGGGTAAGAAGTAAGGAATAACGTGTTGATTTCTCAGCACAGTGGAAAGCGACATGATTCGATTGTAAATGCAACAGGTTACCGTGCTTTCAAAGAAATTAGCATGCGAAAGTGTGCTGACAACTAGAATTAATGGTTATTCCTGAAATACGGATCGAACTAGATAGGATGTGTCGCATTTCAAAGCTGTTTCAATAGTACGTAGCTGCTCTTGAAATTGAGAAGGACATCTTTGTTTCAAATTTCTCAATGCATGAGCGGCATGTCTTCTTAGCGACGGAGCACCAGTTTGTTGCGCAAGACTTACTGCCATCAGAAAAATCTGCCAGTGGTTCAAGCTTAACTTCCATTCAATTTGGTCAGATATTGCGCCAAATGCGTAACTAGCTGCATTGTCATCGGGGTCCCGAAGACCCACAAGAAGTCCTAAAATAATGCCATCAGATGGTTTGCGAAGGCTTCTGGTAGCAGTATAAGCAGCACTTCGGATCCTAGGATTAGCATCGCAAATTGCATTCTGAATAATTAGTGAAATAGCAACAGGGAACGTTTTCATAGTGCTTGCAATTGAAGCAATCGCTACAATTGCTACTGCCTTAACATTGACCGGATCTCCAGTATCGAATCTGAATGGCTCGCGCGATTCATTAGATTGGTTTGATGTATGGAAATGGTTTGATTCTGAATCGCTGCAAGATACAATTTGTCGAAGAGTTGTTAAAGTTCGTTTTCTGAGCTCCCCAAACATAACATCTTTGAACTGAACTAACACTACAAGCAGAGATTCTCGGTTCAAGTATAAATTCTCTTGATCAATTGCCAATCTCATAATTGCATCCACAAGATTGCACAATGCCTCCGGCGAGAGCTTGTGTCGATGTTTTGCGACAGCAAAAAGACCAATCGTTCCGGTAGCGTGGACATACAATGTACCATCTGACTTGTTTTTAAAGTGTTGGTATAGACACTCCTGCACTGGTTCTGGCTGCGAACCATAAGGCACAAATTGAACTTGCCTATGCAAATTCTCTATGACACCAATCGATAGCTGATGTATCTGTTGCGCATCGATAACATCTTCCTTGTCAAAATTCTGCGCAACTTGAACTAGAGCAATGTGTATCGGTTTCCCTTCTGGGAACAAGGATGCTGATATGAAATTGCGTATGCGATCGTTTGCAAAATATGCTAATTTACTTAGCAAATCGACTGCTGTAGGAAGATCGTGATTATTAGAACGCGAACATAGCAATTCAACTACTTGCTCAGCCAACAATTGAATTTCTTCGTAATTCGCAACTGAGATTAATTGAGTTAGAGCAGAAAGTATCTCTCTTCTCTCAGGACAAAAGCATCCCTCTGGAATAACCTCTCTAAACGCAGTATGAGCTAAAGCAATACTGATTGCATTGCTAGCAAGAATACTAGGTAATCGATGCCCAATTGCGGAAATCGATTTCCAGATATCTGAAATGTAATCAGAATGAATTTCTGATTCTCTTTCTTGTTTTGCACGCGAAATAATCCATTGACCTACAACTGGGATTATATCATCAGGTATTTCGTCTGCAATCATTTCAACTATCTTGCATGCAAAACGAAAATGCTTTCGAAGATTAGCAGTGTTAATAAGTCGCTGAACGACCCCTCTGATAATGTCGCTTGATCTGACAGCAATTGCACCTGCTAAAATTTCATTACAAAGCTTATCATCACGCGACAATAATGCATGATGAACTGCATCATTCAAATTTCTCTGCGTTAAACATATTTTCGACAGTAGCCTACTGCAAAGTCGTTGTTCGCTCCAGCACCCTTGAAGGAAAGCCCGCCGGTAATTCTGCCAGATTACCCCGAGATATTCAGAATGCCTACCGAAATCAAGATTATAATTGGCCTGAAATAACCTTTGATAATCCAAAGAGTTGAAATCGATCAGTCGCTTTTGATCAATAACATTGTATCTTAGGTTAACAAGCTCACTATTGAGCTTTAATGAGCTCAAATTAAATTCGACTACAAGGCGAATTTCTGGAGCAAGTTTACCCATTAAGGGGATAACACTATTCTTAATACAATCGATTGCCTCTTGTTCTTGATAATTTAAATCATACAATTCAGCTTCTAGCATACACAACGCTACACGACTAACGCTGCAAGACATGTGTATTTCATGCAAGCGTGCTATGTTTGCAAGTGATTTAGCAAGATCTCCTTTCATAGCGTGCAATCTTAGCTCAATCATTTGTAATCGAAGTTTCGAATCAACTTGCTCCAACAAGTGTTTTTCTGAATGTGATTGTTCCTGATTGGTCATCTGCTAGTATCCATTGAGGAAATCACCTTGTAAGAAAGTAATTTCTGCTCTTTCAGCTTGTAATCGTTCATTTTCATCACCATCAGTGGCTTCAAGTGCGATATCAATTTGTATAAGAGTTTCACTATATGCACACAATGCGTCTAAGCAACGTATAGATAGATCGGCCAATTTTGAAAAATACTTTCCAGGGAGTATTGATCCCTTAAACACACTTCTGATTTCTTCAATTATTGTATATGTCAACCTTGGCTCAATGTTTAGCAAAGACTCAGCTGAAAATAACGCAAACTCCAAGTAATCATTATTTAGCAATGTTTTTTTATATTTATTTAGTCGGCTATGAAAATCCAAAGCTGCACGCAATTTCCCTCCTGCATCCATCAACGATTTTGCTAGCTGCATTGATTCGCTTAGCAAAGCTCTTGACCCTTGTATACCTAGTTTATTTTCTAATAGTGGCCACATTGTCTCGTAGCTTAATTGTACATCATTTAATCTTGCTAGTGGGTCAACCACTATTTTTTTTCGAACATTGCTACCAAGTTGCGTCAAAAAACTTGCAAGTTCAGAATGTGTGCTTCCATAAGATACTGCCTTGACTGGGATTCCACGCAATCTTTGTTGCCAAATTGTCAATTCGCTTTCTTTGACTAGTACATAATGCTGGTGTGAGCATTGCTCTAGAGCATCTTGTGCCCAATCAAATAATGATCCGAAATTTGGATCACTTAAGCCGTCGATTCCGCACCCCACAAAAATTACAGTCTTGAATAGCAAGGTTGCACGTAGCTTCTCTTGAAAATGTACATCATTGCATATTTGGCTGTAACTGCTAGCGCCAAGTATAACTGTTTCAGGCGTCTTATAATGGCCGTGAAGATGAAGAATTGCTCGCGATCGATTTCTGAGAAATTCAGTTGCACTCGCCACATCTTTCCATGTTATGGCGTGTAAATTCAGTGCTTTTTCTATTACTCCGTCATAATTCGTTGTAGCAATATTTATATCAAGATTTGCTAACGAGTTTATAACGCTATTGTCTACATTATTGACTGTATCAAATACCTCTACAAGCCATTTGCCAAAAATACCACTGCGGTCGTTGGTCAGCTCTCTAGTGATGAATTCTCCAACACCTATCAGATCTCCACTTAGAGATTTCCTGTTTTTCAAGATCTTTTCTTGTGGGCTAATCCGACTTTTATCTGTACTGCAATAATCCTTACAGTACCTAAGACCATGTTCTAATAAGCCTTTCCATGTGGCGTTTTTGTTGTTGTCACATGTCGCGAGGGTGACTCCAATTCCCGCAATCACAATCATGTTGTGGTGCGAGTGCTCAAGGTCTCGTTCGAGCAATTCTTGTGGCGTTGACAATGTTACAAGACCTATGTTAGTTGCTATGCTGTAATTGGCCTGTTATTGTGTTTCTTCTAAGCTACCTAATAATCACTACGCTTTTCTGATACATATACATTTGCCTACTTCGATAGGTCGATGCAGATCAGTTCATTGTCGTTGCGGATGTAGGCGTGTTTGTTGGCGTAGGCGGGCATGCACCAGATCACGTCGCGGCCGAACGCAACGTTGGTTTGCTTGATTACATTGGCGCGGGAGATTTCCGTGTAACCTTCCTTCGAAAGTTTGCCAATTACCAGGTCGCCACGTTCGGTGAAGAACCAGAAACGATCGGTGCCAGCCTGTTTTACAATAAAGGCGGTTTCCGAACCGGCGGCACGATCACCCCCGACGATTTCGGTGGTTTCCCACAGTCGCTTGCCCGATGGGATTTCTATTGCATATGCTCGGCCGTTCTGGTCGAATCCGTAGATGATGCCGTTTTCTTCGAACGGCTGCACGTTCACTGGCGAAATGCCGATGCGTGGCTTGTCCTGCCAGAGCACTTCGACACCCGGCTTATTCTGGGTCAGTTTCAGCATCAGATTCTTGTTGCTGTAGCCTGCCACGTAGAGGTAATCCTTGTAAACGATGGGGCTCATGATGATCGAACCGTTGCTGGCACTGTATGGGGTGGTCCAGAGTCGTTTGCCGGTTTCGGGGTCGACTGCGGTGACCGCATCAGGCCGCAGCAACAGCAATTGACGCACGCCAGCCGCCTCAATGATCGTGGGTGGGGAGTACCCCTGTTCCGGCGAGGTTTCTGCTTTCCACAGTTCTTTGCCGGTTTCCTTGTCAAAAGCCACCACGTGGCTGCCCGCACCACCTGCCAAAGTGATTAATTTTTTCCCATCAATCAGTGGGTGGGCGGCATAACCCCACAGGGCGGACTTGGTGTTGTATTCTTTCTTTAAGTCCTTTTCCCATAAGACTTTACCATCAGCAACCTGAAAACAGAACAGGTTTCCTTCCGCACCGAGGGTGTACACTTTATCCCCATCTACCGTGGGGGTGCAGCGTGGGCCTGCCGGATAGGAAATCGCATATTTCACCGGATAACTGTGCTGCCACAGTTGCTTGCCGGTTTTTTCGTCGATGCACAGCACCCGCTCGATGCCGGAATATTCTTTGCGGGCGAAATTATCTACTTTTACATTGTCTTTGGTGACATAATCGGTCACGAAAACCTTGCCACTGGCCACTGCGGGGCCAGCGTAACCACCGGCAACCTCGGCACGCCACAGAATTTTGGGGCCACCTTTCGGAAAACTTTCCAGAATGCCGGTTTCCCGCCAGACGTTATCCCGTTTTGGTCCCATCCAGTGGGGCCAGTCATCCGCACGCACGTGGGAAGAAAAGGTAGTACCAAGTAATACCAGTAATAGTGCTCGCATCGTCTTTATCCTCAAACGTTACCACTGTCATGATAGGCAAAATCCGCCGCACCGACTTGCGAGGGGATGTTGCAGCGAAACAAGGTGGAACAGAGGAAAAATCAGAAGTGGATTTCATTCCCAATGACACAAACTATACTAGACTAGGGTATACAACTACTGAATCCAGTGGTTTGGGACTCGCACGCAGTCAGGATGGTGTGGATGCCGGTTCAGTCGGTGGCTGATTTCTGTGATGCACTGTACGAAATCGGTTTGCTGCAGCAGTCCGACGTCGAAAATGCCCTTGCGCAGGCCCCGCAGCCACCTGCAGATCCGCAGGAATTCGCCAAGCAGCTCATCCGCCTCAAACTCATCACAATCTATCAGGCGAAAAAACTGCTGGCCGGACGTGGGGCGGATCTGGTGATCGGTGGCTATCTCATCTCCGACAAACTGGGCGAAGGCGGGATGGGGAAGGTGTTTAAGGCCACCCAACGGAACATGGGCCGCGTGGTGGCGCTGAAAGTACTACGCACCACCCTGCTGAACAACGACACGGCTTTACGTCGCTTCAGGCGGGAAGTGAAGGCGGCAGCACAGCTTGCCCACCCGAACATTGTGCGGGTATTTGACGCCGACGAGGTGGATGATAGGTTGTATCTGGCGATGGAATACATCGATGGCACCGATCTGTCTGTGATGGTGAAAAACCATGGTCCGCTGCCGATTACCACGGCGTGTTCCTACATTCGTCAGGCGGCACTGGGGCTGGCCCACGCCCACGAGATTGGGTTGATTCACCGCGATGTCAAGCCATCAAACTTTCTGGTGGCCAGTGGGGAACAACGCCGTTACGGCCCACGCAGCGTGGTGAAACTGCTCGACCTGGGGCTGGCACGGGTGCAGCACAATGAAGATAATCCGGACGATGTCAGCACCGAATTGACCCGCATGGGAACGGTGGTGGGGACACCAGATTACATGTCGCCGGAGCAGGCAAAAAATTCCAGCACCGTCGATTCGCGTTCCGACTTATACAGCCTGGGTTGTACTTTTTATTACCTGCTGACTGGCGAAGTGGTTTTTCCACGTGGGAATGCGATGGAAAAACTGCTGCAGCACCAGATGGATGCCCCACGAAATATTCAGTTGCTGCGGATGGATACCCCATCGGAAGTAGCAACAATTCTCCATTGTCTGTTGGAAAAGCGGCCAGACGATCGTTTTGCGACAGCGACCGCACTGGCGAATGCGTTAGAAAAGTGGGCGGATGTGCGTGGCAGCGTGAACGATTCGGCACCTTCACCAGCCTACGAGCCACTGCCCAGCGATTACGTGGAAGAAACCACCACGGCTGCGATGCAGTCTGCCACGCCGACACGTGGATCGCCGTTTGAGTTTAACGATGACAGCCCCACCGAAGTCAACACGAAAACGACCAGGAAAAGCCCACCACCGGTGCCTTCGGCGAAACGAAACGGTCCCCCACCGTTGCCGAGTGCCAAACCACGCTGGCGGTGGGTGAAAAGAATTGGCATTGGCCTGGGGGTGCTGCTCGGTCTGTTGATCATTCTGGGCATTCTGAATGACCATGTGTTCAAGAAATCAGACCCACCGGTGGTAGAAAACCCACCCACGCAGAATTCTCCCACCAGTTCGGGAAGTGGCAGCCCCACGCCCGTCCCGGTAGACCCCACAGTCGATCGTTATTTTCGCTATTTATTGCCCGACACCCAGTTTCTGGTGGTTCTCGATTGGGGAGAATTGTTCCGCCAGCGAATATCGCAGGAATCGATTGTTCAGCCACTGACAGAGAAATTAAAGATCCTAAAGGTGTTTGGCATTGAAGATCTATCTGAAATGGACAAAGTGGTCATCTCGAGTGCAGAAGAACTGGAAGAGACCAGCATGGTCCACATCCAGATGACCTCCAATTTCAGCAGCACGATGCTGGAAAATCTCGCAAAACTGCCCACCATTGTGAAGGAAGATATTCCGGACAGCGAGTTTTCACTTTATTTCAGTGTTCCCAAAGAAGATGAGCCGATTACCTACCTGGCAATCAATGGACGAAATCTCTTCATCAGCAAAAACCGTGAACGCCTGATGCGGGCTGTGAATCAAACAGCGGAACGAATTGTCCGACTGGATAACCCTGAATTTCGCCGGATCAGCCTGAACCGCCTGTGGGGGCTGAAAAATAACCCTGCCATCCTGATTTCGATCAGTGGCAAAGCCAATCTGGGAGAGTTACAACTCAGTAAGTTCGATCTGTCGCACTGCACAATCGCCTTTCAATTTTCAAACCGGAATATGGCAGTGCAGGCCGCCGCACCGTTGAATCAAATGCCACAACTTGAAGACACGAGAAAAAAACTAATCTCTGTATTTGAAGAAACGGCAAAAAAACTCCCACGCGAAAAAAAACAGTTTGCCGAGCAAATGGCAGTCCTGCTGGGTGCGTTGTCGCCAGATAGAAAAAAATTAGCCATCCCCGCGTTACGTGGGAGTTTGACTGAAGCCGAAACGAAACAATTCTGGGAAGCGTTTCTCGCACTTGATTAAGAAGCTCATTGTTAGATTAATACTTAAACCAAAATCAGTTTGAACTTCGGTGTTTCTGGTATTTTTCAATCCAACCGCGGCTAACTCCGTCGGCTCACAAACCCAACCGACGGTTGTGTCTACAACCGTCATTCCCGCGAAGGCGGGAATCCAGTACTAACTTGAGTTGGCAACTCAACATCATGTTTTTGTGAGCCGCGGTTCGCATGATAGACGTTAAAACACCGATTTTCACATGAAATTGGGTTTAGAGTGTGCAAAAACAGATTTTTCGCGATGTACAATAATCTCAGCTCATTCGAAGAGGAATACTATGCGAAATCTGATCATGATCGCTACGGTTTGTGGTCTCACGTGTACCAGTTCTGCGGTCGCAGATACGTACTCGTATTACTACTACTCTTTAGAGTGGGTCGTTGATGCCAGCGATTCGATTGTTGAAGCAACTGTTGTACCCGGCAAGTACAAGGGAAATCCAATCTTTTCGACGGCTACGGTGAAAAGTGTGGATCGAGTATTGAAATCAATTAACAAAGCAGGGCCAGTTAAAGATGAGGTACTTGCCACTCACGTGGCTGGGGTCAAAGAAAATGGTGCACATCAGGTTTTGTTATTTACACGCCCCGATCCGAAAAACCCAGGGAAAAGAGAAGTCGTCTATTGCATCTATCTGAACAAAGTGGTAAATCCCGATCATCAGAAATTCGACCCCTTCCTGTTTCTGCCCTGCCATACTTCATCATGGCAGCGACTGGAGTTTAGCTCCTGGTATTGCCTGGCTGCTGATGCGAAAGGCAAGACATACACCGATCCGAAAACAATAATTGAACTGGTTGAAAAACGGATCAAGCAGGATCCAAAACGACTCATTTCCAAAGGCAACTATCTGAAGTATCTCCCGAAGGGGGAGGACACAGACGACCACAATCTACTGGTGCCTCAGGAAAAGTAATCGGCGGGTTTGGCCTGCCCCCATCCAAATGGGCTAAAAAGCCATCAACGCCAGAGATTATGAGTTATTTTTCATCTTCTACACCGCATTTTGGTTATTGTTTGTTGCATTCAACGGTTACCTAAGTAGAAATACAGTTTGTTGTAATTGACAAAAGGTGGGGCAAAATCCACCACGCAGATATCGGGATTCGACCATGACTATTGCTTCCACAATTCGCGACAAAGTACTTGCGGCAGAACGACTTACGTTCGATGAAGGGGTCTGGCTGGATGAAAACGCCGACCTGCACTATCTGGGCGAACTGGCAAACGTGGTGCGAGAGCGAAAAAATGGCAATCGCACCTATTACAATGTCAACGAGCACCTGAATCCCACCAATGTGTGCGTCTACCGCTGCACCTTCTGTGCGTTCCGGGCCGATTTGAAAGACCCCAAAGGCTATGTAATGCCCGACGAGCAGATTATTGCCCGTGGGCGGGAAGCTACGGATCGTGGCTGCACCGAACTGCATATTGTTGGGGGGCTGCACCACCAATTGCCCTACGAATGGTACCTGAACATCATCCGAATTCTGCACCAGCAGTTTCCAGACCTGCACCTGAAGGCCTGGACCGCTGTGGAGTGGGACTGGTTTGAACGAATGACGGGCCGGCCTTCACTGGAATTATTAAAAGAAATGAAAGAAGCCGGCCTGGGCAGCCTGCCGGGTGGGGGTGCAGAAATCTTTCACCCGGAAGTTCGCTCGAAAATCTGTGAACACAAGGCGGATGGTACCGAGTGGATTCGGGTCCACCGCGAGGCACACTCGATTGGCCTAAGATCCAACGCCACAATGCTTTACGGCCATATTGAAGAGGCACGCCATCGGATTGACCACCTGGTTCGACTGCGGGAACTGCAGGATGAAACCGGCGGCTTCCAGACATTTATTCCGTTGGCTTTTCACCCGGATAATACCCGCCTGAGCCATATTCCTAAACCCTCTGGGCTGATGGACTTACGCACCATGGCAATCAGTCGCCTGATGCTGGACAACTTCCCCCACATTAAGGCATATTGGGTGATGCTGGGTATCCAGACTGCCCAGGTTGCCCAAAGTTACGGCGCAGACGACCTCGATGGCACCGTGGTGCACGAAAAAATCTACCACGAAGCGGGCAGCGACTCCCCACAGGAGATGACGGTGGAAGACCTGAAACGCTTAATCGTGGAAGCAGGCCGCGTGCCAGTAGAACGTGATACGCTGTACCACGAAGTGATTCGCAGTGAAAAAGAAACGAATTGGAAGAAGGGCCTGCCACTGATGGTACTGAATAACTAAGTTACCAGCTTGTGGAATGTGCCAGGGCGATGAAGCGATGAAAGCCCTTGGCGGGTACCCGTATAAGCCACTTTGTTTCTGGTTTGTGAGCCTACAACCGTTATTCCTTTTTTACCTTCATACGGTTGTACCAACAAGCGTCATTCCCACACGGGATTCCATTGCAGAAACTCGAAGTGCACCCAATAGATTTACACTTACCATACCTCGTTATCCGCTATGGCCATTTCAGACATCGACAAAGTTTTACGTAATTGGATCGATCAAGCGATCTCCCCCCTCGGCTCGCTCCCGCCAGGCACTGAACCAGCACAATGGGTGGCCGAGCATTTCGTTGCGTGGTGGCGTGATCGCGTGGAAGATGACCTCTGCCGTGCAGAGTACGCTTCACAGTGTCTCCGTGACGAACTCTCTCGATTAAACGACGCCGAACGCCTCGATGAAGCATTTCACGAATTATCCCATATCCAAGACGCGCTTTCCGATCTGCGGGCAAGTCTTGGGATGAGCGACCTCGACGACTCGGGCAAATAACATCACCGCTGAAGTTGCTTGCAACGCTTACGATAGTGACTAGCGTTACTGCAAGTCGATTGTAGAACCGCCCAGATTGCTACAGTCACTTATCGTAAGACCTTCAAGCCATGCTTTTGCAATTGCTGTAACCGTTCGAACATTTGGCGCACAAAAATGGGCAACTGAATTATCACAAGAAATCCAACCTCTAAATCAATTACAATTTGTCCCGACAAATTTGTGTCGATCCAAATATGGCGTTCAGCCAGTAAGTTACTTTATTGTTAATTAGAGCTCTTGCTTCAACGAACCAATCGCATTTATTATTGAATTACTTAACATAAAATTCTAGTTTGTAATAATTAAATTGAAAATTAATTGCTCATATTGATCAATTCGAGAGCTCTTCTTGCGGAATGGGCATCAAATGCAGCGACGTTTCCATCACCTGATGCCTTTACAGCGTTCAATACAGGTATTGATGCTTTCGCTAGTGGGCCATATGCGGCTAGTTCATCAATCGCAGATTGTCTAACATATGCTGAATCGTTTGCTGCGAGTTTAATCAGTAATGGTATAGATTTTTTTCCTTCAGGGTCAATGTGTATCAGGCGAGGTTCGTAAAGTCCAAATGAACTTTCTCGAGAAATATATCCAATGATATCACGAATAAACATCTTACCTTTCATTCCGAGACGTGGAAGAATTTCGAAGAAAGACTGAGCACGTATTATTTTGTAGGAAGGTTTGGAAAGTGCTTTTCGTAATGCAGCAACGATCTTTTGCTGATGCGAGTCAAAATGATCAGGTAACCGCTCGACAATCCAGTTTGCTTCAGAGTTTCCAGCAAACTTTGTCAGCATTAGGTGAAGTAACTCTGGCACGAATTCATCTCGTAAATTTACGTGTAAACTTAAAATCACCCACAGAGCCGCGCTTGCCATACCAAAATGTGAATTAGTTAAATTTTCATGACAAATGGCAATTACTTGACTGGGTATCGGGTGTGGATATAACCACGCAAGTGCCGAAATTGCTGTTATTCTAAAGTCGATGTAAAGTGTCTTGTTATTTACGAATGGCGTTAATGCTCTTAACGCAATCGCTCGCTCTGATTTAGGTATCGCTTGGTTTTTCAGTCGTTCGATTATTGGGTCACACCAACGTGTTCCCTGTTCTTTCAAACAATCAGTCATTCTTTTCATTGTTCGTGGGTCACTACACTCTGCAAGAGCTAGTTTTGCTGAACATGAAACATTTAACGCCCTTGTGACCTCATCCTCATCTTCTAGTACTTTGGGTTGTTCTAAAAAATTCTCAAGCAATATTTCCAGTGAATAAGTTTTACTTATTTCAATTGCTTTAGAAAAATCCATTTGAGCAGTAATTTCTTGTGTTTTTGCCATACAGTTGCTCAATCGTATGATAATTGAAAGTAATTCATCGCTACTTTTAAAATATATAATTCTCAAAGAAATCAATCTAATTGCGCTACTTCTTCCCCTTCTGGTACGTGGGGTTTGCCTTTTCCGGCACCGGTGCGTCGATTTTTGTCACCACGTCAGCAACAATTCATCCCGAATCTCAGGCTTGTCGGCTGCCAGATTGTGGTGTTCTCTCATATCGTCGCCAAGATGAAAAAGTTCTAATGAATTGTTGGTGGTGTGTTTCTCATAGCCTCCATCCAGCACCCATTCTTCGTGGTAAAGGTGCAGTTTCCAGTCCACCTTACGGATCACGCTCAACGGACGAGCCATATTCCTAAACCCTCTGGGCTGATGGACTTACGCACCATGGCAATCAGTCGCCTGATGCTGGACAACTTCCCCACATTAAGGCATATTGGGTGATGCTGGGTATCCAGACTGCCCAGGTTGCCCAAAGTTACGGTGCGGACGACCTTGATGGCACGGTGGTGCACGAAAAAATCTACCACGAAGCGGGCAGCGATTCCCCACAGGAGATGACGGTGGAAGACCTGAAACGCTTAATCGTGGAAGCAGGCCGCGTGCCAGTAGAACGTGATACGCTGTACCACGAAGTGATTCGCAGTGAAAAAGAAACGAATTGGAAGAAGGGCCTGCCACTGATGGTACTGAATAATTAAGTTACCAGAGCTTTTCTTATGGCCCTGAATTCTCACGCTGCCAGCCCTGTCAAGCACGTTCTCCTGTCCGAATCACTGTGAGTGGTTCCGTTTCACTTTGGCATCGCAAATAGCAAAACGTTCCACGTGGAACGCTGACAATCGTTTGAATATCACGCTAAGGTGCGTGGTTTTTGTGAATTTGTACAAAATTTCGTCTCAGAAGGTGTCCGCAATTCACAAAAGCGGTGCTTTTTCTGGTAATCTGGGAAAAGTGGCCATTTTCGCCGCACTCGCACGCCAGATTTGGGCTTCAAAACATCGATTGAGGATGCACCAAATGAAAAAAACACTGATGAGTTTCTTCGTAGGGGCGATTTTCTTACTAAGTGCCACACCACAACCGGTGCGGGCAATCGATCCAGTGACCACCTACTGCCTGATTTTTCTGGGTGAGCATATCCTGGGTGAAGGACTGAATGAACTGTACGACCGTGTTACTGGTAAACCTGATATTCGTGAGATTGATCGCCGTTTAAAAATGCTGGAAGAGAATGGGGCACTTCGCAGCGAAATGCAGGCAGAAATCCGCAAGTTACGCACCAGCATTAATGATAAGGTGTCGAAAGCAGAATTCTTAGAAAAAATTAATGAACTCAAAGATTCTTTAGGTGATATTTACCGCCGAATTATTGCTTTGGAAAAGCGGGTGGAATTGCAGGAAGTGCAAATTGAGGACCTGACCAACAAAACGCTGAATTCCACCAAGGCGAGTTATTTTCTGGCACGTGGGGATAAGTTTGCAGCGAAAAAAGATACCCACCGTGCTTTGGCAAACTACGCACTGGCGATTGAAAAGGATGAAAAGCTGGTCGAGGCCTATGTGCAGCGTGCGAAGGTTTTTCAGGCGATGAAGGCCGACGAAGTGGCAATGTACGATTATTCGAAGGCACTTGCGATCGACCCGGACTTGTATGAAGCTCGCTACGAGCGGGGCATTTATTACGCCAAAACCAGCAAGTTCAAAAATGCCATTGAAGACCTGAACGTGGTGCTGAAAACAGATCCTGTATCCAGCAGACCACTCTTTTATCGTGGTCTTAGTTATCTGGCGATCAATCAGAACGATATGGCGATTGCCGATTTTCAGGCTCGTTTGAAAGTTGTTCCGAATGATGCACCCAGCTACAACAACATTGGCGTTGCAATTCAGAACAAAGAAAACCACCCACTTGCATTGCAATACTTTACCAAAGCATTAGATAACGAGAAAAAAGGCATTTATTTTGCCAATCGCAGTAAGTCTTATTACCACACTGGGGAGTATCAAAAATCGGCGGCTGACTGCGAAAAAGCAATTTCGATGAACGCTGTTTCTGTTGCCGCACTCGAAGCAGGTGGGCAGTCTTACTTCTGGCTGAAGCAATACGATAAAGCTATCCCACTGTTGACCAAAGCCATTGAAGGTGGGGCACGCAAACGAGAACTATACGAGAAACGTGGCGAATGTTACTACATCAAAGAGCAGGCCCGCGATTGCATCAACGATATGACCACCGCAATTAACATGGGCAGTGATGCCTGGTGGGTCTACCGCGATCGAGGTGTGTCTTACTTTGATCTGAAAGACAATACCGCCGCGATCCGAGATTTAACCACCGTCATCAATAAAAAACCAGAAAACAAAGCACTGGCAAGTGCCTACTGGATTCGTGGAATTGCCAATTCCCGCAATGGAAACCGTCCCGCGTATCGTGAAGATCTGAGAAAAGCACTGGAGCTCAATGCCGACTACCAGAAAGACTTAAAGTTCGGTGATGTACTGGTGGTGAACAATACCAAGCAGACAATAGTAATTGATGTAGACTTCTGGGTGTATTCAAACGGCGAAAAAGAAACATTCACTTTGCCATATGAATATACAATTGCTCCCGGTAAATCGACATACCTTCTTTACAAAGACAACTATATCACCGCGACTAAGTTTCAGGCGTATGTAAAAACGGACAATGGCAAAAAACTTTATTATTGGAACTACAAAAAAGGCGTCGACCTGGAAGTGGAAGTAAACACTGGCGACCTGCCATAGTCTAATCCTGTTAATTCTAGACGGATATGTCGCCTGATGACTCAAGCGAAGGCAGTACCAGAGCCGCCAACTTTGCAATATTTCGAGCATCATCGATGCCACGGTGGTGGGTACCTTCTAATGGCAACCCGGCATGAGCCAACGCCCGTTCCATCCCGCACACTTTGACGCTCATCAGCCGAGCAAATTCTTTCTTGAGATTGATGTGTCGTTCGAATGACGGCGGAAACGTCAATCCATGTCGACGGCAATCAATGCGGAATTGACTGAGATCATACCCACCCCAGGAGCACAAGTAGAATGGTTCTTCGCCGATCCACTCTAAGAATTCGGTGAAGACAGCCCAGAAACCATCAGCGGCATCTACATCGTTCTGTTCGATGCTTGTCAGTTGGCGGCAGAACTCACTCAATTCTCGCTCGACTACAGGACAGACAAACCGATTGAATTCCCGGGCTGGTGGCTCGTCGGCTGCCAGCAGTTCCACAGCACCGATTTCGATTATTTCCATGCGGTCAAAATCCCGAACATTCTCCCAACAAGTGGCTTCCAGGTCCACAATGATGTAACGCATCAGGTGTCTTCTCTACTTTCAGAACAATTCCAGCTTTATTGAATCTTACTCACGCCCCACTTGGTGGGGCCTGCGTGCAGCAATTTGCGAAGTTCCAGCAACTGTTTTTCGAATTGTGGGTCTTTTGCCAGGTTTTTGTTTTCACCAGGATCGTTTTTGAGATCGTACAGTTCGTACTCTACAAAATCCTTTCCACGTGCGGTCCATTCTACCAGCCGAAACTGATCTGTGCGGATTGCACGCCCCATACCCGCACCCTGCCCCGGAATCTGGCGTGGGTACAAGTGAAAGGCCGCTTGCTTCCATGGCTGCGTGGGATTTTTCACCAGCGGCAGGAAACTGGTTCCTTCCAGATCATCTCGCTTGGGCAAGCCGCAAGCCTCCACCAGGCTGGGGTAAATGTCGACAAACTCCACCAGAGCATTACTTTTCGCTGATTTCTGACCGGGTATCGAAATAATCAGTGGGGTGCGTGTCGCCTCTTCATAATTGGCATGCTTGCACCACATGCCGTGTTCGCCCAGAAACCAACCATGGTCTCCCAGCAGCACCACGATGGTTTTGTCGCGTAACTTTAACCGATCCAGTTCGGCCAGCAATCGCCCCACCTGGGCATCCATGTAACTGACTGCGGCACGATAGCCGTGGATCATGTGCCGTGCCTGCTCGTCCGAAAGTGGGCCTTTCGCGGGAATATTGTGGTACGCACGCAACTCACCAGAAGTGTGAGGAGCGTATTTGGGTGCACCTTCAGGTGCCTGCGGATTTTTTGCCAGTTCAATGCTTGCAGGATCATACAGATCCCAGTACTTTTTCGGTGCAACGAACGGTAAGTGCGGATTCAGAAAGCCCACTGCCAGAAAAAATGGCTTGTCCTGCACCTCATTCATGATTTTGATGGCATTCGTGGCGATGCTGCCATCTGCAAGCTGGTCGTCGGCCACATCGGGTGCCTCGTAAGGCAGCCCACGAACCTTCAGATCGCTGCGTTTGACACCCGGGTTCTTCGCCATGGCATCCTGCACCAGCTTATTGAGAAGTTTTTGCCCATCCGGTCCGAACCGTGGGGCCTGCTTCCAGTTGCGATTGGCCGACCAGGAGGTGGGATCGTCTGTATTGCCGTGGCCCACGTGAAAGATTTTGCCCACCCGTTCGGTGTAATATCCCTGTTCTTTGAAATATTGTGGCAACGTCACAATGTTGGGGTGCTTTTTGCGAAGATTGGTGGGCAGGTCGTAGATCTGCAGTGTATCGAGCCTGCGGCTGGACAATATTGATACACGCGACGGATTGCAGACCGCCTGCTGGCAGTAAGCCCGTGAAAATGCCGTCCCACGATTGGCCAGTGCATCGATGTTGGGCGACTTCACTGGTGCACCAAAACAGCCCAGTTCCGGTCGCAGATCGTCTGCCATGATAAACAGCACGTTATATTTCTGCGGCTCCGCACCAGGTAACTGCGGTACCACAGCCAGCAAGGCAGATAGTATCCAGAATTGTTTCATCACAAACACCTACATCCAGGGAGAAGAATGATCCTTCATGATTGAGTACATTCGGAAGAATCTGTTCATTACCAACGCACGAACGCTAATTATATATATCCAAATGACAGGCTCAATTGAGCGACAATTTTGCACATTTTTGCGAAATGGTGGAAAAAAGCTGGTTTCGGCGAATAGATGATATGTAAAGCAATTGAAAGTGGGCCCATCGATTGCGTTCAAAGAAATGTACTGTGTCTCTCAATAGCTCCACTGCCCACAGTAAAATCTTCTGGATCTGCTTTTGGCAATCCAGGTGCAGGTTCACCTGAGGGGGTGCGGGGACTATTTTTCGGGCTCGTTCCCGCACTACCCCCTGGATTGATCGAACCGTTTCCGGCTTGCGTTGATGGCAGGAGCTTGCCTGCCCAGGATGCCATGCATGTGCGATATGAAATAGCAGTGAAAGTAAGTTGCTGTGCAAATTCACAGCTAGAAATCTTCGTGGCAGGACCATTCGAAATCATCTTCGGTCAAACCAGTTGAGGGAGTGTGTTCACGAGCTTCAGACACGAAGCGTAATAGAAGATCGTCAGTTGCTTCTTCTATCGTCTCACCTAACCCTGATAAGTATTCTGGTTCTCTAGTATGAAGATTTCGTACAGCAATGTTAGCAGTTGCAATTAAATTGTTAGGATTTCTTTCAAACACCTTTACTTTTATCTTAGCGAATGGAAACGAATCATCTAACCAAACGCTAAATTCAGCAACTAGTCGATCAATTCTTCTGACGCCATCCATTCAACACTCCGATTTACTGTTTACTAAATGAAATGATATTTCCTTCAGCATCAATATCAATATATTTTCCATTTTTCTTGTATCGCGTAACTCCAGGGGTTGCACCATCGACACAGCTCTTAGTAGCTCCCTTAAGATTCTGTGCAAAACCTTCTGCCTTTCTCAAATACTGTTGTATATCGGAAGCACCAACTTCATCACCATGCCTTAAAAAGTGATCTTTGAGCGAAGCTTCTGCTGATTCATATGAACCTTTCCCCCATTTACCAGTCTGTATGCGCGTGGTCCCTGGTAAAGAATTGCTTCCGCCAGGTGGAGTGGGCTCTGCTGGCTTTACTGGCTCTACTGGCTTTGGTGATGGGAGAGGGTTTTCACCAGTACCTGCTTTCGGTGGGGCACCAGTGCCGACGGTAACACCTTCGGGATCTGCTTTTGGCAACCCTGGGGAAGGTTCGCCAGCAGGTGTCGGTGTGGTACTACTTTTCGGACTCGTTCCCGCACTGATAATCGTACTCGGACATGAACAGTGCGTTTAAAAGTTTTTAACTATTGTGAAGACGCAACTAATTTCCAATTCCGACGCTCCAAAGATGCTTTGTTTGTGCAATTCTAGGTAGTATTATGCGATCTATTTCTTCGTGTGTATATAGACTAAGTCCAAAACATTCACTTCCTTCTATCACGCGGACTTCACCAAGTGGCAGATGGAATGCTTCACAAAAGTAACGATCTACAACAAGAGCCAAGCCATCATTTGTTCCAAGAAAGCTGCGAATCTCATCAATTAACTTACAAATGGTAGTCTCATTAACTGCCATTTTTCTGAGCCGAATTATTAAATTTTGATCTGGTTTAATCATCTTTGTCTTCTTATAGAACTACTAGTTAACTATTTTATGAACACTACTTCAATAATTGTTTCATCACAAACACCTACATCCAGGGAGAAGAAAATCCTTCACGATTGAGTACATTCGGAAGAATCTGTGCGCTACCAACGCACGAACGGTAATTATATATCCAAATGACAGGCTGAATTGAGCGACTATTTTGCACATTTTTACGAAATGGCGGAAAAAGCTGGTTTCGGCGAATAGATGTCATGTAAAGCAATTGAAAGTGGGACATTAAAATGCTGAAAATCTCTAATAGAATTTATTTCTGAAAAGGTTTGGGTACCCACGGTATCCGTACAAAGGTGGATCGAAAAATCTTCATTTCAGGATTGATAATATTCTGGTTTGGTTCTTCCAGTTCAACTTGCAGCATCTGAATCAGTGCATCATTCACACCGGGGGAATAAAGGATGTATCCTTCAAACCAAAGCTGGTAACGAAGTTGCTTGCCATTGTATGCATCAAGTAATTTCTCTGGGGGAAGCTTTAATTCTGCAAGAGTATCGGGATAATTTCCAGTACGGGCATTGCATTCAGCAAGTGCAAACGCAATTTCAATATTCCGTGCCTGCATCTTACAGCGATGTGCAGCATCGTCTACCTTGCTGAATGCAGGTAAAAACAACTTCAACAGCATGTCTGCAACTGCTTCAGAACGTGATTCGATCCCAAGAAAGAAGGAACTCATGCGGTCCTGATGAGCCTGTCGCAGTAAGACAATAAATGAATCGCACCATTTATGTTTTTCTTCATAATCCTGGAGATCAGTAATCTGCTCCAGTTTGTCATAGGTTGTATTGATTTTGCGTAAAATCACATCGAAATCAATTGATCGTGAAAGCATTCTGGGAAATAGTTTCAGATCAAATTGATCAGTTCCTGCAAGAAAACCTTCCACATAAAATTCCTGGACAATATCAAGCATCACACAACGTTCGGAGCGATTCATTATCGTTGCCGTAGAAGCAGGTGCTGGAAGTCGCTGAAACATTTCTGTTTTGGCATGGATTTGTTCGGCATTCCAATCAGTATGTGTGAGCAGTATCTGATAGCTCTCGAGTGCAGTATTCTCGATGGCAATACCTACCAATTGTTCAACGAGGCAACTAGGATTGGTTTGCAATAGCCTACCCAGGCGTTGAATCGCATAAATATCCCGCCAGGCATCTTCAAACCGCAATTCTGCGATTGCATTCATTGCTCTGGCCTGCAGAACAAGTCCTGCTCCGCGTGTCCTTTGGCTGAATGCCAACAGTGCATTCATCAGGCTGACGTGCTTGCCGGGTACTTTATGGTTAACTAGTGGATTAAAAAACTTTGGCCGGCGAATTGCATCTGCAATCATTTGAAGCGCGGGCTGACTAGCTTTCAGATATTCAGCTACTTCGGGATAATCTTCTGCTGCCCAGGGTTGACCGCACTCTTCTGGCAATTTGTTTAAAGTTTTATTCGGGTTAACAGGATCAGGAATGGTAAAGTGCGTCAGAGTTGTGTCGTTTTCTTCTGGCTCGGCGATTTCCAACCACTGATAGTAATCCGGCGGCACCGTCGATCCTTCAGGTTTTGGGCCGATTGCCTGCACTAACAGAACCATTGCATTTTCTTCAGGCTTGATATCCCCCTTCAACATTTCATTCACAAATGTTTCGTAATCCAGATAGCCCAATTCATCTACCGGCGTGGTAAGGCGGGTCGTCTCGTAACTGATAGTCCGCTTGTAACGTGCAGGCCAGAAATACCACAGAGCAAATAGCACGACAAAAACGGCAAGGATTTGCCACTTATACCGAAATATTTTCTTCATTGTCAGAAATTTGTGCAAAATTTAATAACGCTTATCCTACTAACACAGCTTATTCAGGAGATTCCAAAAATTTCAGAATGAAGATTTTAATAGTCCAGAACTTTCAGCATTTGCTACATTGAAAATGGATATTTACAGACATTCTGTGAAAAGATACTGGTTCATCTTCGCCACAATGTTTCTGCTGATAAGTGATCAGCGGTTTTTCTGATTGAGATATTCTTCCAGTCGGCGGGTGTATTTCTCGTACAGCTCGGTGTGTTTACTGGTGGGTGGTAGTGGCTTGCCATTGATGAACAACCCAATCACCTGCGTGCTGGGTTGGAGAATATCGCCATTGGTCAGAACCAGGTTGGCCATTTTGCCGGTTTCTATCGAACCCAGGCGATCGGCAACTCCCAGAATGGTGGCGGGATTGATCGTGATTGCCTGTAACGCCACTTCAGGTGGTAAGCCGTAGGATACTGCCATCGCTGTTTCGTACGGCAGGTTCCGTGTGTTGGTGCCGCCACTGCTGCGGATACAGAACATTACGCCCGCTTTATGCAGTTTTGCCGCATTGGCATAAGGTGCATCAAAGGGATCGTATGGTCGGCGTGGCAGGGTCATCACCGGGCCAATGATCACTGGAACGTCCTGTTTTTTCAGTTCATCAGCCACTTTCCAGGCATCGGTGCCCCCACTGAGGATCATTTTGAAGGGCATTTCTTTCGCCAGTGCCAGTGCCTCGCGAATATCATTTTCACGATCTGCGGTGACAATCACTGGTTTCTGACCAGTAATGTAGGGCAGCATCGCTTCCAGTTGTGGATCGGTGGGGTATTTCTGGTCGGCCTGCCGGGCACTCTGGTAGCGTTTTGCTGCCGCAAAGAGTGCTTTCAGCTTGCGAATTTTTTCCTGCCGAATCTTTTTGGCCACTGCCATCCCCACCGAAGGGGTGGAAGGATCCGACATCGGAAAGCTGAACTCTGATGGATAGTCGATGTGCAGTGCGAGGCGACCTTCCACCACCATTTCTTTGGGAACCCAGCCTTCCAGATTGATCAGTGCGGCCTGGCCAGATACCACCGGACCTGCGGGACGGGTGACCACGGTCAGCACACCGTTGGCGCGGGTAACGGGGATAATTTCCGAATCCGGATTGATGCCTGTCGCGGCCTGAATATCAGGTTGAAAATCCCCGCTTTCCGCAAAATCCTGTGTTTCCTTTGCCGAGCCGATCTCGGTCAGGCCAATAATCGTGCCTGCGTCGATCATCCCTGGGTAAAGTCGATAGCCTTTCGCTTCCAGCACCGTGGCGTTGTTCTGTGGCAGTTTGGTGCCAATTTCATCGATTTTCCCTGCCACAATCCGCACATCGGTGGTGATTGGCTTGGCACCCGGATTGTGCAGTTCGACATTTTTCAGCAGGTAAGAGCCCGATTTTGGCAGTTCCGGAAACTTGGCCAGCGTGGGTTTGGTGGGGCTGATTGCTGCCGGAGCAAACGGAACCAGCTTTTCTGCATTCTGAAAATAAACTTCCCCCTCTACCAGTGTCATTTCACAGCGACTGAAGCCGTTGAGTGGGTGGCCGTTGAATATGGCCAGGTCGGCATCTTTGCCCACCTCGATGCTGCCAATCCGTTTTTCCAGCCCCAGTTGTTTCGCTGCGTTGTACGTGATTGTCTTGAGAGCTTCCTCTTCGGTCATGCTGCCATACTTGATCAGTTTGGCTGCCTCCTGATACATGTGGCGGACCAGTTCCGAGCTGTCTGATTTCAGGCAGACATCCACGCCAGCCCGGTGCAGCATCGCGGTGGCGAACGGAATTGCATCAAATGCCTCGATTTTATACGCCCACCAATCGGAAAAGAGCGAGCAACTGGCCCCATGTTCGGCGATTTCCGGTGCCACCTTGTAGCCTTCCAGAACGTGCTGCAACGACTGGATTTTGATGCCAAATCGGTCTGCCACCCGCAACAGCATGATGATTTCATCCGAACGGTAACAGTGGCAGTGAACCTTGATTTTTCCTTCAAGAATATCGCTCAGCGCTTCCAGCCGTAAGTCCTTGCGTGGCTTGGGTAAGCGTCCTTTCGCATCCTCATAGTCCTTCCATTGCTGCTGATATTGCTGGGCTTCGGTAAAGGCACGCACCAGCACCGCTTCGACACCCAGGCGGGTGTTGGGAAATCGGCCTTCGGATCGCTTCACATTTTCGCCCAGAGCAAATTTTACCCCTTGTGGGGCATCTTCGATGAGCAGTTCATTGGCAGATCGCTGGTATTTCAGCTTGATCACGGCATCCTGGCCACCAATCACGTTGGCACTGCCATGAAGCAGCCGTGCGGCTGTGACCCCACCTGCGAGGCTGCGATAGATCGCAATTTCATCGGAATTGATGACATCCTTGACCCGCACTTCGGGTACCACCGATAATGAAAATTCATTCACCCCACCCGCAATGCTGAAGTGGGCGTGGGTATCAATGATGCCAGGCATCACAAACATCCCTTTCGCATCAATCACAGTGGCACCCGCAACAGTTTTGTTACTGGTGGGGGCGATATCCACGATTTTGCCTTTCTGGACAAAAATATCCACATTCTTCAACGTGGCAGGTTTCGCTGCCGTAAGTACTGTGGCATTCCGGATGATCACATTTCCACCCGTTTTGATTTTGGGGGTGCGGTCTACATCCAGTTCGGTGGGAAGTTGCTTTGTTTCTTTGACTTCTTTCTTTGGTTCTTCTTTTTTGGGCTCTACGGGGTCTTTTTTCCTGGGTTCTGGCTTTTTGTCATCAGAAACTTCGTATTCGGTGTAGTTCCCACCCACGAACACCCCACGCACCTTGTGGTCTTTTTCGAACCATTTGCCATCCATTAGAACCAGGTCTGCGGTGAAACCGGGTGCGATCTGACCATAAGACTTTTCCAAGCCAAGTAGCTGTGCGGGAGTTTGGGTAAGACTTTGTAATACATCTTTTGGTTCCGCACCTGCTTTCACCAGTTTTTGCAGATTTTCCACCCAGCGATTCTGGGTTTTTTCACCACTGATGCCATCCGTTGAAAGTGCCACGGGCACACCTTTTGCCACCAGTTTTTGATACCCAGCGATTGTTTCCTGTAGTTCATCCTTCTGCTGCTGTGCCGCACGTTCTGGCAGGTTAGGTTGCTCTAAGATCTTATCTGGATAGGGGATACGTAAAATAACCGGAATTTTCTTCTCTGCAAGAAAGCCAGCAAGTTTCCAGGCATCTTTCCCACCCAGAATGATTGGACGAAGACGAAATTCGTCTGCAAATCGCACCGCTCGTTCGATTTCGTCGCGGCTGTCAGCATCAAAAATCACCACCTGCTTCATTCCCAGCGGTGGTAGCAGTGCGTCTAACAATGGGTTAAACTTGGGCCGATTGTTACCCACGGATTGCTCGGCGTAGTACAGGGCATCGTACATTTTCTGCCGACAGTGGGCAAAAACACCCATCAAGGCACGTGGATAATCAGACCCAGGAATCGTGCTGAAGGAAACAACCATTGCGGTTTTCGGCTGAAGTAATGCCTGCCGTGGCGTACCTTCAACCAGTTGCGTCAGGCACGCCTGCCCGCTGATGAAACCACCCGTTGGGATGGTCATCTGTTTGGTGATCCCCACTTCACGCCATGGTGCGATCTCTTTTTCGTCATGCAGCAGAAACTGGCTGGTTTCAAATTCTGGTGTTAGTCCTTTGGCATGATCTGCCTTAGTTGCCACCAGCACCGATTCTTCCGTATTTGGTGGGCTTTCGGCAGCAATCATATTTTTGCGAGCTTCTACAGAAAAGCCCCGCGTCGTCGCCAGATCGGTGAAACCGGCGTACAAATGCATTCCTTTGCCATCAATCACCGTGGCACCAGGCGGGATTTCGATGCCTTTTTCCTGTACGGCAATAATTTTGTCGTTTTTAATCACCACCGTAGCAGTGAGTAAGTTTGTCGCACTGTCGACATGCACCGTGGCATTCTGGATCACATAATATTGATCCGCAGCAAAAATTAATTGTGAAGAAGAGAGGAAAAATATTACGGAAACGAAAAATCGTAACATCAGGTGCCCTGCGATGAAAGAACTTACATAATTTACCAGAAGGAGAGGGCTGATAAAAGGAATAATCGTCAGAATAAGAAGTTTTCAGCAATTCGAAGCGCGCTTCAGGAAAACAAGAAGGTAGCTGTGCGTAGATTTATTCCACTACATCGCCGGCATCTGCTGCTTCTTTGCGAGCTTTATCAATGGCACTCTTGAAATCAGGCCATTCGAGAATCGTCCGCACCGCACCGCTCATTTTCGAGCGGGATCGTTTCGGTCCAGGTGGCTTCAAATCGAGAATATCTTGCGGGAAGTGCCATTCTACCGCATCGGTATCCTGTGTGGGAACTGCCACACCTTCCTGGTAGACCAGCAAATGGTAAGTGGGCACGGTCATCCACCAGACCCGTACCCGCCGACGCACCAGTTCGTCGAATACATCGTATCTGTAGGTTTTGTACAGTTCTGGGTCAATCCAGGCTTCGACGGCGGCATCATCCAGCAGTTTGGCAGCACCCAGGCTCATTTTGTGGGAACTGCGTCGTTCCAGGTCTTCCCCACGTGGGGAACCAAAACCGATTGGTTCGTTGTAAGGGCGACCCGGTTTCAGTTCAAAAATAGTTTGAGATTTTGCTTGTTTGGCAACCACCCCGCCGGTTTCTTCAGAAACTTCCCGCAGAGCCCCTTCGAGTGAAGATTCCCCTTCGTCCAGGCCACCTTTGGGAAAATGCCAACCCTGATAAGCGAAGTCGGAATAGGCCATTAACAGTCGACCACGAGCTTCAACAACTACCCCACCAGACACGTAACGTGCACTTGGCGTGGTACCTGAGTTGAGATGCTCGATAGCCTCTGCGATCCGATCTGTAAGTTCTGCAACTGTCACTGGTCCGTCAATGCCTTATGTTCGCAAAGTTATATGATGAACGCCCGAGAAAAAAAGAGGACGAACACTTTTTTCCGATTCCGGGTTCTCACGGCAGGTAACCAACTACGGTTGATGATTACTTTAGGTAGTATCGACGCACGTGGGCGAAAAAAACTTTGAATAATTAATTTGTTATATAGCAATATTGCGATTAATGAACAGGATTCGCATTTTCTCATTAATTCCTCATTTATCGTCAGAGTTTGAACTTTTTTGCGTTGGGAGAATTATTCCCACTGAATTGCAACAGTATATCGGCCGATCATTTATAATGCACCACATGTGGTTGTTGGTGGGAGAGGGTGGTCATGGCAGAACCTGTTGATAGTCCGGAAGTACGACGTTTGATTTTTAAGGCATATCGCGATTATTTCGATCGTGCAGAAAAGAAACGTCGGTGGAACGTCCGGGAAGATATTCCGTGGGATCAGTGTAACAAGGATGTTGATCCGATTGTGGCGGACTGTGTACAGACGTTCTGCATGGTAGAAATGTATCTGCCGGATTACCTTGCGAAACAACTCCCACCAGTTCGGGCAAATCGCGGGCGAGCCTGGATGCTGGCAAACTGGGGTTATGAAGAATCGAAACACTCGCTGGCACTGGAAGACTGGCTGGTGCGATCCGGCAAGCGGACAGAAAAGCAAGTGGAAGCAATGGCGGATGGCCTGCTGGAACGGGAATGGAATGTCCATTACGGCGAGCCACGTGCGGCGGTGATCTACACGATGTTTCAGGAACTGGCTACCCAGTTGCACTACCGAAACCTGCGAAAAATCGTTGATAAGAAGGATCCCGCCCTTGATAAGGTGCTGGAATTGCTGTCGATTGACGAAGCGGCCCACGCCCACTTTTTCCGCCAACTGGTGGAAATTTATCTGGAACACGACCGTGAAGCCACACTGGAACAGTTCCGCAAAGTGGTGAACACCTTCCACATGCCCGCCGATCAGTTGCTTTCGGACAGTAAACAACGGATTGCCAATATCCGGGCACTGAAATTGTTCGACGAAGAAATCTTCTACAAAGAAGTTTACTCACCAATTATGCACCGCCTGAACCTGACGAAGGCCGATCTGAAGCCGAAAAAGATCTTCCGCGCCGCATAATGCGTCATCGGCTTGTATTGTAAGCCTCCGGCATTCGCCGCAGTTTGATCGTTGCATTTTTTCTTCTGGGCTGCCGCATCATTAAACCAAAATCAGTTTGAAATTCGGTGTTTCTGGTATTTTTCGATCCAACCGCTGCTAACGCCATCGGCTCACAAACCCAACCGACGGTTGGGTTTCAGACGGTTGTGTCTACAACCGTCATTCCCGCGAAGGCGGGAATCCAGTACTAAACACTTGAGTTGGCAACTCAACATCATGTTTTTGTGAGCCGCGGTTCGCATTATAGACGTAAAAACACCGATTTACACATGAAATTGGGTTTAACTCAAATCTCGCATTTCTCCAGGGTTTATTAATGAAGCAGCAGGATAGACTTGCTTGCTCGTGAAATTAGATAATGATAAATTTTTTAACTGAAGTAATAAGTCAATATTCCATAGCGAACATTTCTTTTTTCTAACCCAACCGTAGACACCCACGATGCTAAATAAGTTAGCACACAAGGGTCGTTTGAGTTTAGTGCTTTATTAACATGTAATTTGGCAATCTGATTGTGCTCCTCACGAGTATGGCTGGATATTGAATTGTTTATAATTACTATTTGTGGATCTAAAATAAATACAGCATCTAAGTTTTGTTTAGGATTATTGGTATTCCATTCAGCAATTTCTTGTTGTAATGTAGTGATTGAAATACTTGTTTCAAAAGCTACCAGAAAATATGGTACACCAGTAGCTATATTGCTGTTGGCCAAATCTCCTGTTTTGTCATCACTGCTTAAAAATGGCCCAAAAACGGGTGAGTAGCTAGATGAGAGTTTCAGATCTTTAGCCGATTTACAATTTGTAAAAACTCGTTCTAGTTCAGCGGTTGTCAACTGCGTTTTCACCTCTCCACATACTGCAACCCCTTCGAGTAAATTTAATGATTTGTTTTCGAATCTTGGGTGCAAATTATTGGTAATAATTGTATCAATTTGTTTACTCCGTTTTCCTTGGCTGTCAATGATTTCTCCCTCACGAACAATGTAGTCGGTTGGCAAGTTGCTCATAAGAAAGTCCCTTACTAAATCTTCTACCTTTTCGCCTTTTATTCCTGAGTGTCTATGACACTCGCGAATATATGCAAGCTTTGTATTCAACTCTTGCTGAATAAGCTTCATCGAATTATTAATAACCGTCATATCATTTATCCGTAAAAAATCACTTTAGAAATCCACCAAATCCACCAAGAACAAACATTGTTCCTCGCTGACCGTCAGGCCCACCGGCTACTCTTCGACCAGGCCGTCCTTACCAAGGTAGCACCGGCTGAACACCGTTTTCCCGCTTTCCCGAAGCGTCCATTTCGCACTGCACCGGCCTTCAGGGTAAACTTCCCAGCCATGTGAGCTGAGCTTGAACCGGATATCCGGGGTGTCGAATCGGTCCTCCTAAACCCAATTGAAGTCCTGATCGGATTCTTCCCAACGCATCATCGCCTCGAAGAGTTGGAACATCGCGTGCCCCAATGCCATTTTGACGATATTCTCGTGCATTTGTCATTCACGTTTCGGACCAGCCCGTCCCACTGATACTGCTGGAGGAACTCCAGGTGAGTTGCCATTTATAGATCCCTCTTTCCGATTTGAATGCTGTGCTTACTGCTCTTTAGTGAACCGTTGTTGGCACTAGAATTTTATCTATACAGAAGCTTCAAATGGACACAAAGTTAGTGGTAGGGATTTTTTGGATTTTGCTATTCATCATTGTTTCGCGTGTTCGAGTGATTTTTCTTCCCAAACACTTTTGGGCAATTTTGAAGTCCTTTGAATGTCGATTATCGCCCCGGGGTGTGTTTTTTGAAAATCTGTTATTGCTACTTCAGAAATACTTGCAGATGTGTAGAAGTGAACAAGTTTCAATTCGGGTAATGGCTTAAGTCCCGATTGGTGTTGCGGTTCTGCATTTCGTATAGAAATTGCCTGAAGTGGCAGTTTGGCAAGCATCTTTAATCCATTCGAAGTCAGATGCTCATCAAGATTGGTTGCACCTTCGTTGAAGGAAGAAAGGCAAAGGAGTTCTAAGGTAGTAACCGATGCCAGCTCTATCAGATGGACATCGCTGGCTGCACCCAGATCTGCAATATCCAAGTTCTTGATGTTCTTCAACTTGGCAACTTTGGCAAAAAAATTGGGAGGCAGGAATGAAGCTGGAGATCCCGAATAAATTCGGAGGCTTGTGAGATTGGGAATCTCTTCTAAAGCCAGAAGCACATCGTCAAACATTTTTACATCCAGCCGATTCAGTCCAATCGAAACAGATGTAAGAGATTTTGGTAGGTTTGGGATGTCAGACCGTTTGGAAATCTTAGGCAGGTACAAGCAGTTAGGAGCAATGGTTTCAAGAGAACTATTTACTTCTGGCCACAATCCGGCAGTTAGGTGAACAATCACGTTTTCGCCACGACGGTCCACTTTTCCTCCACCTAACACAATGGCATCTTCGGCGAGTTCAATAGGTGTTTTGGGTTTAACTCTTGTGGGTGTTGATGACGGAGTTGCTGAACTCATCCCCGTCCGTGCCGCAGTTGGCTTTGGTTTAGCGAGAGCGAAATTGGTGTTGTTTTGATTTACCCTAGGTGTCGTTGAACTTGTAACTTGATTTTCGACTACAGTTTGAATCTCTGGGTCTGACTTTTCATCTTTTGTTAATAAAGCAAAACCTGCAATTCCGCAGCAACCTAAGCAGAGAATCACCAATCCACCCAACACCTTAACTGGATTGATTGTTGGTTCGGAAATCTCAGCTGAACTGATTCTTGGTTTGGAAACTATGTATTTTTCACCACAATGCTTGCAAGCTTGTACTGTGTTTACGCTGGAGTAACGGTGTTGGTTTTTTTGCTTGCACTCTGGACATGAGTTAAAAATCACACCTTTTCCCCAAAATTAATCAGTTCAGAAAATATTGTAACAACAAAATACTTGGGAGTCGCTGAAAAATCATAGAAATCTGATGACAACCCCAATGACAAGTGATTTTTTGATTTCTACGTAAGTTGTTACTGAATAATGAGTTGTGACGATTTTTTTTCAAGTTTTAGGTGCTTCTGCCGCAAGGTGTGTGGGTTCAAGTCCCACCCGGGTAACTGTTTTCAACACATTTTTTACCTGATCAGATGACTAGAATCGCCATCCCAGGCTCAGCAGTACATTCACACCAGAAAGATCGCCCCCACCCGGTAGAACATCGGTGCTGGTCCAGTAACCTTCAACCCGCCCACCGATCAGAAAGGTGGAAGAGCCCATGGGGATTTCCGATGTAGCATGAATACCAGCAAATGGTTCCCAGTAAACATCGTGATGCCGTGAATACCCACCAATAATCGTGGTGGGGTTCAGATCCACGTGGGAAGTCCCAAAACGGACCCCTGCATCGTACCCGTATCGCATGTTCAAGCCATAGTTGGTGCCCACAATTCCCGATCCTGCGGTGAAAATGTCTTCGCCGAGGCCAATCCCCACACCCGTTCTCATTAAAGAACGCACATTAAAGGTGCTGCCACGGAATGTGGTGACCAATGGTGAACCGGAATTGTTGTAGGTGTACATCCCATGAATATCGACCGCAAATGCCGAGGTGCCGTCGGAATCAAAAAACAGAGTTCGGCCACCAAAGCTGGCGACCCAGCCTTCATTCAGGGTTTCATTGAGAAAATCGTTCCCCCAGGGCAGGTTGACCCCAGCCCGGAAGTAGAGTTCATAGGTGATGGGGCCATCACTTACCGCCGTCCAGCTTTGCATGTTGGGTGTCGCTACCGGGGTGCCTGCATAGCGCGGATCGACGTAAGTGTCTGTACCGCCAGAAGTTGGGTTGCCCACGTTCGGCAGTGGCTGCATCCCACTTTGAGGCTGCGGTGCCATGTTCACCGGTGGGGTGGGCACCATTGGCGGATTGCCCACGCTGGGAGTCATTGGCATTGGGGCCTGTCCCGCCACTGGCAGCACACTGGCAGTGATGGTATTGCGACTCTGGTGTTGAGCTGTTGTCACTCGACCAGGAGACATCTGATTGAACTGAGACACAACTTGTGGTGATTGACTACTCGCAAACTGTGCCCGCACTACCGCAGGCAGTGGAAATACCAGACTGACTCCCAACAAATATACTAGACGCATTGTTATTCCTTCACGGCGGTAATGGGGCACGTCTTCCCCAATATCGGCTGTTGAGATTGTCAAAATTAAACGATTGTGCGGAAAGAACTGATTATTCCAAAAGAACCGACTGAATGAAATCGCCGTAAGTGTTTCTCCAGTAAATGTTTAGGATAATTGAATAAGGAACCTCTCTTGAGCAATTTTCAGGTTGATTACCCCACGGTGGGGCCAGAAGTGCTGGCAGCTTTGCGAAAATTCGACACCCCCACCATTTGTAACGTGCTGGAACTATTGGATGTGCAGCCACGTACAGCGGGCTATACAGATTCTCGCATCCAGAGTTGTTTTCCAGAGCTGCCACCGATGGTCGGCTATGCCAGTACTGCCACTTTTCGGGCAGGCAGTCCCCCACGTGGGGGTGATGTGTACGCGGGACTATCAAAACAGGTGGAATTAATTGCCTCATCACCCGGGCCTGTGGTAGTCGTTTTTCAGGACCTGGATGACCCATCGGTGGCAGCCACGTTTGGTGAGGTAATGTGCACCACCTACCAGTCTTTTGGAGCAGTTGGCCTGATTACCAGCGGCACCGGACGCGATTTGGATCAGGTGCAGGCGTTGAAATTTCCCTGTTTTACCGGCGGTACGATATGTTCCCACGGTTACTGTCAGGTTGTGGACCTGCACATTCCGGTGCGGGCAGGCGGCCTGACCATTTATCCGGGAGATTTAATCCACGGCGATCGCAACGGAATTGCAGTGATCCCCACCCACCTGGCAGCGGCAATTGCAAAAGCCTGCCCGTTACTGGCAGATGCAGAAAATATTGTGCTGAATTACTTGAAATCCGGCCCACCCACACCGGAGGGGTTTGCCCACGCCAGAATGGAATGTGCAAAACAAATTGCAGAATTGGCGAACCGCCTCAAGGTCGGGGCGGTCTAAGTCGATAATGATAGTAAGCTGGCCAACCACCGGTTGAGTTGGTATTATTGGAATTACCGAAATAATCGGCCTCGTCGCCAAGTGGTAAGGCAACGGTTTGCAAAACCGTCATTCCCCGGTTCGAATCCGGGCGAGGCCTCTTTTGTTGCTCTTCGTCAGCAGTAATCATCTCTCCGCAAGTATCTTCAGATTCAGCACTTAGGGCGATTTTCTCACCTTCAGCAAAATCGATGCCAATTTCGGTCAAATTGTCAGGAATTGTCATGTTTTGTACCGATTTGTCAGCTGGAGGTGCAACAATTGGTGCAACACTTTTTTCATCTGGCAAGCCGTTGACTACTTCCGCCAGATCATTGAAATTCGTTCGGGCGTACCTTTTCATAGTCAGTTTGGGATCAGAATGTCGTGCCAGGGTCATTACCTGTTTGATATCTGCACCACTCCGAATCAGATTGCTGATAAAGGTGTTTCGCAGTGCGTGGAAATCCCTTTTTTCTTTCCCTTCAGGAGATTCACACTCGATCTGCACACCAGCAGCTTCCATGTCCAGATGAATCATACCTGCGGCTTTCGCTTTCCAGGTTCCCGGCCAAATAAACTGCCCTTTCTTTTTGGAAGCCAGATAACGCTTCAGTACATCGGCCATCCCCACTGAAAGCGTCTGGATAACAGCTTGACGGTTCTTGCTGTCACATGCTCGTAAGTGCACTACCGGAGGGTTTGCATTCAAGTCAAAAGACTCTGGCTTCAAAATTGCCAGTTCGGAAGCTCGGAATCCAGTTCCAAGTGCAACACGGTACAACATCGCACGATCAAAACCAGAAAGACCCCTGAATACCTTACCTCCCTCAGTAGCAGGTAGTAATTGAGCAATTTCTTCTGGCTGGAATTCCCCACGCTTTTCTGCGTCAACTGCAACGTTCCCTGGTTTGATCGTCTTGAACGGGTTCCGTTCAATTCGATCGGTATCTGACAACCATCGAACAAATTGGCGAGCGGCCTGAATATAGTGGTTAATCGTCTGGTTGCTGTATCCATGGCTGGGGCTGCTGTTCGATTTGTTCTCAGGTTTGCTGTTCTTCAATTCACACAGGAACGATTCCAACGATTCTGCGTTCAGATCTTTGGTGAACCTGAAACCACATCCTTCAATGATTGCATTGACGCGGGCAATCTTCAGTTTGCAGTACTTGATGCTGTTACCGTTCGCCTGCAACGATTCCCGCCAGGCTTCCAGGTGCTCCATTAATGGCATCCGCTGGAACTTAGCACTGCGTGGGTTACCAATACCAGCTTTTTCATTTTCCACATCCTGAACAATCTTTGCCAGCATCTGTTGTGCTGCGGTCTTGTTGGTACTCAGGGGTACCCTCTTCTTTTTCCCGAGTGCGTCCCGATATTGTCCATACCATTTCTTCGAGGAAACTTGTTTCACCGTTCCGTCGGCTTGCTTACGTGTAATCAACACCTTCAACACAGTAGCCATCATTATCTCCAATTCCCAACCGGTAACCTGCACCGAGTTTGTCGGTGAGTACCGGTTGGATACAGTTCATATTAAATTCAAAATCAGTCAAATGGGCGAGCTTAACAAACTGGACCATGTGGCGATTCATCTGGTCCAGACATTTGCACCACGATCAAGGTGATCAAGATGCTCAAGATTTTCACATCTGAGTAACTTCACTCTTCATCAACTGGCAACTCCCAATACCAGCTGTTACCATTCTTGCGTGAAACAATACCAAGTGCTTCTTTCGCACGCTGCAACGTTGGTTTGCTACCACCTTCGCCATTGATCCATGCATCAAATAAAGTCTTGCTTCGAACAGGGGATTCTCCTTCCAATTGTGACTTCAACCAGTTCTTCGCTGTATCCAGCGCCTCAGGTTTTGGTCCAGGTCTCATATTCGCAGCTTCTGCCTCCAGCGCATCATCAGCTGTCAAATCGATTGGTTCTGATTCCCACTCAATTCGTGCTGGATCGCCATTAATTCGGAACCCCAACCCAGTCATCTGCCGGCCAACATTCGTACCACCAGGTAACAACCTGCAAAGACTATGGTCTTCTGAACTACGATCGAGGTGATAGATACTTCGTGCGATACCAGCAAATGCAACTGACCCCAGAATCTGACCATCGGCATAGTTTCCAGCAGATTTCCTCACATGGCAGACCAACACAATGGCGACGTTGTTATCTCTGGCAATCTTGGCTATCGGTGCCAGAATCGATCTCACTTCGTTGTCCCGATGTGCATCCACATCTCCTCCCAGAAAACTACCTATCGGGTCGACGATTATCAGTCTGCAACCTGGCACGTCTTTGATAGCCTGATCAATTTGTTCAACGTCAGTGAGACGAATCATCAATTCCTTTTCTTCCGTTCCATCAGAACAGGTGATGCCACGCAAAAGATGAATCTTTTTCAGATCTGCACCGGCATTTTCCAGACGTGGCCTGATCGTATCTTCAGGATCATCTTCGGCAGTCATGAAAATTACCTCACCCTGCTGGCATGGAGTACCGTCGGGCCAGGTACTTCCTGTCGAAACTCTTGCAGCAATATCACATGTCAGGAACGATTTGCCCGCTTTCGGGCGACCTGCGATCAACGTCAATTTTCCGATTGGAATACGTTCTGGCCAGAGATATTCGATCTCACGGGATTCAATATCAGCAAAACTTGTCATCACCGGTTTTCGAACGGCAGTTCGCCCTGCTTTGCCATATCCCCTGGCAGCAAGATCTTTCGCAGCCTTTTCAAAATCACCCTCGTGCTGCAGGTGTGCGTAAACTGCAAATTTACTCATCGCTTCATTTGCAGGTAATCCACCCTTGGGAGTGAAACTGAAGAAAAGCGGTAGACCATATTTGTTGCGGAGCATTCCGACAGTAGCTGAAATTCCAGAGTCTTTTCCTGGTCTGGTTAAAAAACCCCTATCTGGATCTAACTGATGATGCCACTTCCACCCGGCATCAATCAACCCAGTATCCTCCCAACTGCCCCGTGCACTGAAATCATCGCCAGGACGATTACGATCAGGTGCTGGTAAATTGTTTTCTCCTTTATCATGATGGTAGGTAAGGCACCCCCTCAACCATTGCGGTGCTTCTCGCAGTTCAGTGACGGTGCAAAGAGGGCGATCCCATGTGTACTTTTTGCCATCAACGACCGATGGCGGGGCAACAATATACCCTCCCATACTGCGGACATCCACATTTTCATCAAGCTGACCAGCAGATGATTTCCACTTATTTCCGGCAGCATGAAAATAGTAGTGCTTTCCACCACGTGGTGTTGATGCAATGGGAGTTTGTTTCGGCCATGGTTGGTTCAGCCATACGTTATCAGTTCCATCCAAGTCGATGACAACGAGATCTTCCGTGGCAATTCCGATATTGGCATTAGGGAACTTTGTCCACCAGGCTCGGATTTGATCCAGATTACACGTGGCATCTTTAAAACCATTTGTGGTGGCAGGCGCCTTTTTGCCCGTTACTAGCGGGAAGACTTTGTACCCCATGTTCGCATACTGAATCGCAGCGTCGAGTAAGCTTGACTTGCGATGATTCGATGATAAAATGTTCATTACATACCTCACTTTCTTAACAGAGATTTTGAGTCGTGTTTGTACCCAGTTACGCTGGCAGGCGTGCTGGGTTTTTTACTGTTTCGCCTTTCTAACAACCGCTGCCCAAATTGCAGACCAGGTTTCTCGATCTGGGCATCGAGCATCCTGCCAAGCAACCAGCTCCCTGACATTCCAGACAAGGACACCTCGGATCCTGATTGGCTCTGGATTGCCACCTGAAGCAGTTAATCTGTCCCAGCTACTTGCTGAGATACCACAGAATTTCGCTGCTTGAAGCCTTCTCAGCAACCCAGCTTGCTGTGACTCTTCAGACGATCTGTTACCTTTCACTTCATCTTCCTCCACTTAATTACCTTTGGGCATCGCCCAGTTTTGCGAGAAGAGGGTTTCTTCAATACCAGCCATAATTTCTCGCGATTATGCATAACTACCAGATAAAAGAAACATTGCCAAACTTAGCAAAAATTGCTGAAATACTGCAAAAATTGCCTTCAAGTTTGTGGATTAGTTGAATCGAGAATGACAAAAACATGTTTTTCAGCGTCATCACGTGTCAAATTTGCAAATTTCAGGAGGAATGAAATCGAATTTTACTTAGAAAGCGGATTAAATCCTTAACAAACACCGACAAAAAAAAGTTGATTTTTTTTCTGCTATTCATTCTCCTGCTACCTGCTTTGCGGGTTCAGTAATCGTGCTTTGTCCAGGAAATTCAGTTCATATCCGTCGATGACACGTGCATGGCCATCAGGCTGTTGACCAGTTCATTTCACTGATCAGCAATCAAACGACCCGATTCCCGGTATTAATTATCCCTGGCAAAGACAAGATCTGAAATGCGCCCCTGGATTTGGACCAGTACCTTAAATACTGGCAAAGCCAGGGAGTGTTTCCGATGTCACGTACAAGAAGACAATTCTCACCGCAGTTCAAGGCACAGATCATCCTCGAGCTACTGCAGGGCAAGTCACTTGCCTGATTGTGCCGCAAGCACAAGATCACTCATGCATTGTTGTGTGCATGTTCGCGAACCAGATTCGTAATATCAGCAACCCATAACTGGTCAGGAGGCTTGATTTTCAGGTGTTTCACCAGATTCCGATAGCGTGGAAACGAATGCTGACTGTTGGTGGTTCGCGGCTTCCGTTCCGGAGCCTTGTCCAGCAAATTCAGTTCACCCATCAGTCGCCTTACCCGTTTATGGTTAACCAGCAATCCCTCCCGTCTGAGCATCGCAGTCACTCGTCGATAGCCATAGGTGGGGAAGATGCCTGCCAGTTTGGTGATTGTTCTTTTGAGCAGGTCATCTTCTGGATCCTTCCAGGGTGTTTATCTGGCAGTGCTGATGGATCTGTTTACCAGAGTAATCCGCGGCTGGCATGTCAGTCAGTTCATCGATCAGGAACTGATGATTGCTGCCCTGAACAGAGCCCTCGGATCAGGGGGTGCAGTATGCTGCCACCAATTATTTGCTTGTGGAGAGGAGAGTGAAGATCAGTATAGCATCGGTGGGAGAGTTACGCGAAAACGGTGATGCGGAACGACTGATTCGAACCATCAAGGCAGAAGAAGTGAGTCTGAGCGAGTACGAATCACTGGTAGATGCACTACATCAAATGGATCCACATGTCAGAGGATTATCTGACGCCAGTTGAGTTTAAACAAGCCTGGTGGGAACAGCAAAAGAGTCGTAAGAAAGGATGACCTGAGCAGAGGGGAGGGCAACGGTGGGAACCTACCCAAGCGCTGACTCAGGGACCCATGTCAAAAAGGCAGCAGGTTGCTTCCACATCCTCTTCGATCTGGGAAAGTAAGCGTTAAATCAATTTCCTGTTGTTCAAACCACTTTGCGAACATACTACATAGTGTAGCCCGTTTAATGGTCCAAAATTCGGGGCGTATTACAGATTGGGCTGAAAACTACTTGCGCTACTACCAGTTGTGCAACTTTCAGCCGTAAATGGTAAAAACAAGATCAATTCGAAATCAATGGATTCTGGCAGTTAACCACTGGTAAATACTGACCTGATTGGTGACGACATTCGACCAGTTCTGCCCAATTTGCTCAATCCGTTACCCAACCCTCCCGAATGACCGCAAGCCTGATAGATGAACCAGTGATAGTTGTGGGGCTGCTTTGTGGATTAGCTTCAGGGCACCTGATACTATTTCAAGCACCTTGTTGCAGTACCACTTACCCGAAAACTTGGTCGCAGTCATTGCGTTAAATGTCGTTATCAATAATCTTCCAATTGAAATGACACTACAATCGTTCTTTCAACATGATTTACTCTTCGCTTGAATTTCAGGCCATTCACACCTGTCTTTCGCTGAAGCTGATAAATTGCGTTTGATATTTTTTTTGCTCTGTCGTCCAGTATTTCGTTGGGCAAAACCGGAATTGTTAGTTCCTCTGACCAATTGACTGCTTCGAAGCTGTCTAACAAAACCACAATAGCCAGTGCTTTTTTGACTTGAAAACTGATTTCAATTGTTCTGATCTTCAACTTGCCTTCTGTTTTATTCCATTTAATTAGTGGCCGGATATTCTGTTTCAGGTTAAGCAAGATTGATTTGTTTTCTTCCCACCACGATTTCAGTTGTCCTGAGTGAGTTGAGTTAGTGTGTGTAAAATGCAGCATTTCCAGTGGATTGCCGTCAGGCTTCCTAATCGTTGTTATGTCCATCCATTCGGCAATGATTTCTGGTTTAAGCGGGACATGGAATGTGCAGTCTGTTGGAAATCTTCTGCCACGCGATTGAAGATCTTCTGTATCAAAAATGATTTCACCCATTTCCACAGTATCTTTCAATAGCGTACTGGATTGATTTAACGGATTTGAAAGTAAAATTTTTTTTGTTGTTCTCAGAAACGTTGCTAATTCAGTACAATCTGATAACTCAATTACCAGAACGTTGCTTTGGGCTAGGTTCATTGCCCTCTCGCTTAAAAATAAATCAAAGAACGCGTTCTGAAATTTTTCTTTTCTTGGTTGTGATAGCGGCACCTGAAGGATTTGAAGTAAACTGTCGATCAATTCTATCGGACTGATGATATCATAAGCAGTAGTGGTGAGTTGGGAATAATAGTCGTCTACTATTCTCAAATAGTACTGCCATTCTGGTTCGTCAAGCCATTGTTTTTCCTTTTGCTGTACATAATTCCTAACTCGATCCGAAATCCTGGTGGTGTTAATACGCTCGAGAATCTGTTCTGAAAAATCACCAATATCAGGTTCGCAATCATCTTTAGTGATGCCAGTGCGCCCAAAATACTGGTTGATAATTTCCCATTTCAGCTTTCCAAAATTGTATCCAATCTGGAATGCAGCAATAATTGTGCGTTGATCATCTGGACCCACAGTCGAATCGTGGATATTTTTTTTCTTAGGCATCTGCTTCTTCTTTTTATTCAGCCGCATGAGCCACCCATAACAATTTGCTTGCAACTTTGATTTTCACAAATAGTTACCATACGAGTTACGAATTGTAATTGGCAATTTTCCATTGCAGTGATTCAGCAAGAATGACCCTAAAAATCCCCCTGTTTTGCGTCATATACAGTGATGGGGAGTGCTTACCTTTTTCATGGTGCGGTTTTTCGTCTGTTTTGCCGTTCTCTGGTGACTTTTTCGGCGCAGATCCTCATCACTTTCTCACTCTAACTTCAGGAGTTTTTGATGCGTCCAACGGAATTGGTACGTACGGTGTCGGCGTTACTTGGCACTCGTCGACCCCTCTATCTGTGGGGGCCACCCGGGATCGGGAAATCCACCCTGATCCGGCAGGTAGCGGTGGCAGAACAACTGACACTTGTCGATATCCGTGCCACCTTACTGGATCCGGTCGATCTGCGTGGCTTACCCCGCCTCGATGGTGGGGCGGTTTCCTGGTGCCCACCTTCTTTTCTGCCTCAGGCGGGACGAGGAATCCTGTTTCTGGATGAACTGGCTCAGGCACCACCCCTGGTGCAGTCGGCCTGTCTGCAGCTCACCCTCGATCGTCGGCTGGGAGAATACGAATTGCCTTCAGACTGGACAATTATTGCCGCCAGCAACCGAAATGAAGATCGGGCGGGCACCCACCGACTGATCAGCCCACTGCTCAATCGCTTTATTCATCTCGATCTGGAACCCAGCCTGGAAGACTGGCAGGCGTGGGCAGTCACCAAAGGCATCGTTCCGGAAGTGCGGGCGTTTCTCAATTTTCGTCCCAATCTGCTGTTTGGTTTTGATCCCAGCCTGCAAAGCCGAGCTTTTCCCACCCCCCGTTCGTGGGAGTTCGTTTCTGCAGCGATGTCTCAGGTACCCAGAGATTTACTCCACTCGGTGGTCATTGGCTGTGTGGGAGATGGCCCCGCAGCAGAGTTCACCTCCTTTCTGCGTTTATTTCAGCAGCTGCCCAACATCGATGATGCCTTGCAACACCCGGACACCACGCCAATCCCTCACGATCCTGCTACTCTCTATGCCCTGGTGGGAGCCCTCGTCGAACGCTGTCGAACCGACCACTCACCACTACCACAATTTGTCCGTTATGCCAGCCGACTTCCGGAGGAGTTTGGCATGGTCGCCATCCGCGATGCCCTGAGCATCCAACCCAGCCTGGCTGCCCTGCCTGCAGTACAGGACTGGATCCGCAATGCCCGCGAACAAGGGTTGTTTCTACGTCCATAACCAATTAATTATTCAAACAAGGATGAGACTATGATTGAGAATCACCTCGATATCGGTGGTGGGGTTGTTTTCTGGATGCTGACCGATGACACCCGCCGCGAACGGTTACAGGATGGCTTAGCCAGATTAGGTCTGGAGAAGTTTTTGCCGGAAGCACGCCCCGATACCTCGATTCTGCGGGACGCCCTCGATGAACAACTGGGTGGCTCGCGGGTGCTGATCCGACCCCTGGCCCACAAAGATGGCTTCGCAGTGGTGCGTGAAGACCGTGGGGAAGACCAGAACGAGTACCGCACGGAACTGGTCGCCCGCATGGTCGGTGGTGCGTTGGATCTGCAACCATGGGATGATCGTGCAGCAGCCATTCAGGAATCGATGCATGCCCATGCCCGCCGGATCCCAGCAGTGCAGGTGTCGCAGATGCTGGTCAAAATGGTGGAACAACTGGGTGGCACCCGCCTGCGACCCAGTGGTGCGGTCTACTGGATCCCCGGCAATCGACTCGATGAATGGATGAAAATCGTTCAGGCGGTGGAGCAGGCCAGTGATCGACCCGCAGCAGTCTATCTGTTACGGCACCAGCTGGATACCGAAGCGGTGCGGGCGGTAAGGGATGCGGTTATCAACGAAATCGAAGCGGACACCAGCCGGATTTCTGCCGATGTGTTATCGGGTGATCTGGGAACCCGGGCATTGGAAACCCGCCAACAGCAGATCGAATCACTGCGGGAGAAAGTACTGCTGTATGAGGACATTCTGAATATCGGTCTGACGCAGTTACATCAGGCGATCGATAAAGCGGATCAGGTGACGGTGACTGCCAGCCTGATGCTCAGTTCCCGCCAGAGCCTGGCTGCCCACGGGATGGTGGGATGATGGCAGCAATTCAACTGATCCGTGCGGCACGGATGCGACTGCTTCTGGGTCGGGATGGGCAGTCGGCATTCTTTGCGACGCTGGCGATGCGATTGCACCTGGTGGAAGACCCGGCAATTGGCACGATGGCCACCGATGGCAGGCAACTGGCCTTTGCACCCGAGTTTGTGTTGAAATTACAACCACAGGAACTGCTGGGGGTGCTGGTGCATGAGGTGATGCACAATGCTCTGAACCACCATCTTCGACGTGGAGCAAGGAATCCAGAACTCTGGAACATCGCCTGCGATCTGGCAATCAATCCGCTGATTCTGAACGGAGGTTTGCAACTGCCTGCCAGCCGATTGCTGCCTGGGGAAGGTTCGTATGCCCACCTTGCAGCTGCCCGTTGTGCCGAAGAGTACTATCAGCTACTACTGGCAGAAAACGGTACCTTACCAGGAGAATCCGATCCCGGTGGCTGCGGCAAAGTTCTCGATGCACCAGCTGATCCGGGAATTCGCCGTGAGATGGAGGTAGAACAGCAGATTGCGGTACAACAGGCCCAGACTGTAGCGATGGCGTTGGGTGGTCTGCCGGGTGGCTTGGCTCGATTGGTGCAGGCAGCCACCGAAAATTCGGTTTCCTGGCAGGAGATGTTGCAGCAGTTTCTGTCACACCATGCCCGCAACGACTATTCCTGGCTGCGGCCAAATCGCCGGTTTCTGGCTCAGGGGCTCTACCTGCCGGGCCTCCATTCGGAAGAGCTGGGTGAGGTGATCCTGGCGATCGATACGTCTGGTTCGATTGATCCCAGTCAGTTGAACCGCTTTCTCAGTGAAATTCAGGCGATTCTGGATTGTTATGAATGCACACTGACCATCCTCTGCCACGATGCCCGTATTCAGTCGGTGATCGAATGGCGAAGCGCAGATGGTCCGCTGCAAATGGAATTCCCTGGTGGGGGTGGCACTTCTCATCTGCCGGTATTTGAATGGATTGCTGCTGAAAGCCAGTCACCGGTCTGCGTGATCTGTTTCACCGATCTGGAAACCCGGTTGCCCACCACAAATCCAGCTCTTCCAGTGCTGTGGGTATGCACCGAACAGCCTCGTCGGCTGCCACCGTTCGGCACCATGATCCTCATGGACAACCAATCCTAAAAACGTTTTTAAGAAATTAAATGAACAGAATTTTGAACTTCCGTGTTCGCCAGTTATGCGACACGATGGAGAGCCTGCACCAGCGGGTTCGAACCATGCTGGCTTCCGAAATCGGGCTGGCGGTGCGGGATGCCATTCAAGACCGTCTGGAAACGGTCAGAAAAAAGCAGGCACCACCCAGGGTTCAGGTCAAAGCCCCACCGAAGATCGATTCTCAGACAGCAATGCAGATCGCACAGGTGGTCCTGTATCTGGGCAGCTGGTATCTGCGACGTTACGGACCATTGTGGAGCACCGTCGGTCTGTTGACAGCATCCCAGTTGACCCGCCCAAACAAATAGTTCTTTCCACTACTTCACAACAATCTGAACAAGGAAAACAATCATGAATATGACCGAAACCAATCATGTACCCCGCAAACAACTGTCGGAACAACTCGATCGTCTCGATACGATTCTCGATGGGCTATCAGATGCCTTGAATGAAGCGGTGGCAGATGCGGCCCGGGAAGGTGCCCAGGCAGCTGTACGGGAAATCCTCAGTGAACTGCTGGTCAACCAGGATGCCATCCAATTGTTTCGTCAGCAACTACTGCCTGCAGAACTGCTGGAGCCAAAACCATCTTTTTGGGAGCGATTCAAACGAGGTGCGGTCGACATTGCGGGTAAAATCTATGCCAAAGCGAAACAACTGCTGACACCTGCCGTCGGTGCGGCAATCACCGTTGGCTGCCTGACTCAGGAAGCAATCACCACAGTAGCTGGCAGAGGAAGACGAATCTCGCAGCGATCTGTGAAGTATTTCAACCTGTTGAAGTTATTGGGCAACATCAGGTACACCCTTGGGATTGCCACGAGCATCGGCATGATACTGGCCCTGGTGAGCTGGTGCTGCCCCAACTGGCTGTCAACACTGATCACCTCGATCCTTGGTACTTTGACCGCAATCTGGGTCCAGGCCAGTATGAAAATGTATCGCTTCTGGTCGTCAATGCAGCTGTCGTAATCCGCACGTGAACCTTTCACAAGCTTGAAGCTGAACCAATTTCCAAAATTACCCTGATGAGTCTTGTCTGGCCGGTCCGGAATGCCACAGGCATTCCCAGCCCGCGCAGCATGGATAATCATAAAGAAGCCAGGTCTATCTCATTTTTTTTAGATATCCGATTGAAAAAGAAATGCCATATCGCGATACCGAGGAATTGATACGCTTAATAACGACTAAACCTGTTGCGATTAAAACATGGAATCGTGCGGCATTTTCAGGCTTGACAAACAAAGGTGCAAGTATCGGCAAAGATGGTTCCGATCGTGAAAAAATCGTTTGATTCTGGTGCAAGATTATTCGTGTGCTTTAGGAACATGGGCTTTTGTCACAAGCCATCTTGATCGAAAAATGACTTTATTGAAATCAGTTGGAGCCTGTGTGGCAGATAACCGCAATTTGGGTTGTAGCGGCATGAATCAGTGATTTGGAATCTAGTTTCGATCTTGATGAGTTGAAACTAGTTCTTCCGAAGTGTACACCAATTGAATTACCCTAAGAACAGAAGGCAAAACAACTGTAAACTTTGAAGGTTATGAGAATCCAGCAGCAGTGTGCGATACTTCTTATACAACTCAAACGAGAAAATCAATGCTCAAGATAGACCGAAACAACCAAACCTTTACGCCACTAGATACACCGACGCTAGCCTCCTTGTCGATTACGGAGCGGTACGATCTGCAAGAATTCATATCCAACAGTCCAGACGCCTTTTTCAAGGAGATCGGGCAGGAGTTGTTCTTGTTAGGCAAGGAGCTCGAACCATCAAAAACCGTTCATGACCGAATCGATCTTCTGGCAGTGGATAAGGAAGGGACATGTGTTGTCATCGAACTAAAGCGTGGCAGTCACAAGCTACAAATGCTTCAGGCAATTTCCTACGCCGGAATGATTTCGCAGTGGGGACCAGATGACTTCTTGCAATTACTCGATTTAGGTCAGCAAGAGGCACTGATAGAGTTTCTGGAGGTAGATCGTGAAGACATCAATCGAGCTCAACGGGTCATTCTCGTCGCCGAAGCATATGACTACGCTATCCTGATTAGCGCTGAATGGCTTAGCGTGCAATTCGGAGTTAACATTACTTGCTGCCGGATCGCTGTTGCTAAGGATAAATCGACTGAATCAGAGTATCTCGTTTGCTCGAACGTTTTCCCAGCACCAGAGCTTGCAAACGAGGCTATATCCAGAGGCCGGCATCGTATTGGCACAAGCAAGGTTATGTGGTCTGATTGGGAGACAGCGCTCGCCAATATCACCAACAAGGACGTTGTTTTCTACTTCAAGCAGGAGCTTGCTGCCAACCGTGAGTCATATCTTCGCAAACGTATTCTACGTTTTCATGTTGCTGGGAAACGCCGCTGGGCTTTGACGGCTCGTAACAAAAACGCTTATGTTTGGCAACATGGTCGTTTTGAAGGAGATGTCGAGTTCTGGCAAAAGGGGCTCAGTCGTCCAACTGAGGTAAAACCTGTTAAAAATGGCGAATGCTTACGACTGGTTCTCCTTACGGCAAATGACTTTCAAGTGTTTCACGATGCAGCAACCAAGATGTTACAATCTTCGGAATGGCTAAGCTTGTCACCGGAAGACGTGAATGAAGAACCTGAGACAGAAAGCTGACTACAATAGTCGAAAATGCAAAAATAACATCCACGATGACGATTTCCTGAATCAATGGTAGAAACAATGATTCACCGCATCCGACAGGATTTCGAAATCATCGTACAAAAAGTAATCCACCAACTCAGGATTGCGGCCAATGCGTGCTCAACTCCCAAGGCGGTCACAGATTAAAACAAGGTTCGAAAGTACTCTTCCCGCAGCGATTCAATTTGTTCTCAACGCCAAGGCAGTCATTGATTAAAACACGCAAGGAGTCGTACACCCGCAGGGTAGTTGAAATAGCTTACCAGTAGCCGTCTATTTTCATACATGGAGCGAGTTCTTTGCCAGCTTGGCCAGATTCAGGTTCACACACTATCGCACGCTCCAACGGATATTTCTTTCCTACGCGGCCCCATGTTTCTTGAGCCCAACAATACGATTGATTGCCATCAACAAAGGGAAAGCCGAGCACGAAAATCGAAACGCCCAACGCATGAAGCGGTCACAGATCAAAACACGAGGAAGAACTCACGTACTCCAACACTCCATTCTGTGCTCAACGCATGAAGCGGTCACAGATCAAAACACAATGCGGATTTATACACCGACAATCGACTGTCTCAATGTGCTCAACGCATGAAGCGGTCACAGATCAAAACACCCTGGCCAGTTTGAACGATTCCAGATTGCCATTAACAAGTGCTCAACGCATGAAGCGGTCACAGATCAAAACGCCACCAACAACTGCCGCCGCACGCTTGCCCTCATATTTGCTCAACGCATGAAGCGGTCACAGATCAAAACGCCATCGACGCGGGCCATACCGACCAGTGGCCAATGTAGTGCTCAACGCATGAAGCGGTCACAGATCAAAACACTCGCCTAGCAAGTCGGTCACTTCGTCGCTGCCATGTGCTCAACGCATGAAGCGGTCACAGATCAAAACACACCCGCGATAAACTTCAATGGCAATTTTCACCCGTCGTGCTCAACGTACCCGTTCAGTGAACGACTGTTCTGATTTCATACATCCGTGAGTTGAGTTTCACACAACTTGCAGAGCTCGTTGAGATTTCGCAATTGTTTAGAATCGGGTAGATGGATTCAGGATGGTGTAGGATTGTTGCTGTCGAACTGTTGCTGTTTCCAGGCTGCAGGGGATAGCTCACTCAGGCGATCCTTGGGCCAGGTGGGCAGTTTGCCAGGATATCGGTCAGGTAGGCCTGCGGCTCCACACCCGCGTGGAGGCACGATTGCACGATGCTGTAGATGATGGCTGCATTGCGACCGCCTTGTTCACTGCCTGCAAACAACCAGTTCTTGCGTCCCAGGGCAACCACTCGCAATGCCACGCTCCGCGGCATTATTATCAATATTCGTAACCGTTCACCGGTTCGGGAATTGGCCTTTCGCAAATTTCAGCCATTTTCTATAATCCGGTGATGGAAATCGAGTCGTTCAATTCCGAATGTCCTGGGTGCCAGCAATTGCTCAAGCAGGTTCATTTGCTGCAACAACAGCTGATGGATCAGCAACAAATTATTCAGCAACAACAAAAGACAATACTGGCAGCAGGAAGCTCGCATTCGTGATCTGGAAGACAAGCTGAAACCGCCTAACAAGCAAGAACCTGCAGAAAAAGAAAAATTAGCTTCCCAAAAGCCGACTGGTCGCAAACGCGGGGCACAACATGGTCACAAGGCAAATCTGCGAAAACCCTTGCCTCCTGAAAGTGTGGACTCCTTTATCAAGTTCGTGCCAGAAACCTGTTCTCGCTGCCACAAATCACTTGTTGGCTGTCCGAATCTACCTGAACCCAGGATTCATCAGCAAGTTGAACTGCCACAGCAGCCTTTAATCGTAACACAATATGAAGGTCATTCCCGGAAATGTGCTGATTGTGGACACACAACGGCGATGACCATTCCTGCCGAGTACCGCAACCATTGCACCGGTCCTCGATTGACAGCTGCTCTGCTATGTATGGTGGGTCAGGATGGATTGAGTAAACGGTCAATCGAACGAACTTGCAAAACGATTTTTGGCATAGACATATCCTTGGGAACCATCAGCAATCTGGAAGCCGAGGCAATTCCGGCATTGGACGCACCTTATGAGGAAGCTCGTGAGAAAGTTAAAAACGCTGATGTAAAGGGGTTTGATGAAACGGGCTGGAAAGAGGCGGGCCACAAACGCTGGTTATGGACAGCGATTGCGGCAAAGATTCATATCGTAGTATTTCTCATTCATGCACGTCGCAATATTGATGCATTGAAAACGTTTATGGGTGAAGCACTCCCTGGATTTGTCAGTACGGATCGCTGGAAGGTATATGTGAAGAACCTTCCTGAAGATAGCCATCAATTATGTTGGGCACATTTGAAACGCAACTGGGAGGCATTGTCCAAACGAAGTAAGCGAGCGACAAAACTCGTGGATCACTGGCTTGAATTACACAAGGAAATATTTGAGCTATGGCATATTTTTACGAGAGATCATCAGATAAGTCGCCAAACATTGCAACAGCGGATGAAACCGTTGAAGGAACGCGTACGCACGCTGCTGAAACAGGGGCAAGGTAGTAAGGACCAAACAGTTGCAGGGTTTTGCGAGAGGGTGGCCAAAGTAGAAAGGCGTTTATGGCTGTTTGTCGACCATGAGCATGTTCCGCCAACGAATAATGATGCGGAGCGTGTACAACGTCGCGCTGTGTTGTGGCGGCGACGCAGCTTTGTGGTTCTCAAAGTGCTCGTGGCTGTCGGTTCGCAGAGCGAATCCTGACGGTATGTGAAACATTGAAACTACAGGGGAGAAACGTATTAGATTATCTGGAAGAAGCGATCAACGCACACCGGAAAGGCAAACCTGCACCGAAACTGCAACAACATAAGTGAACGGTTACAAATATTCAAATACCCCTGCTCGGTATATCGGTGCAGGGCCTGCCAATGGCGCAACGCATAGTTCACCGCTTTGGCAATCGGGCTTTTGGGCAACAACTTTGGTGCCTCCGCATGCAGCCAATCGTGCAATTCTTTCAACACGGGAATTGCTTTTTCCTGGCGAATCTGCACTCGATACGCTTCCTGCACAGACAATTCCCAGGACTGCTCAGCCAGATCCTTCTTAATCTCCTTTTCAATCCGATACAATTTGCTGATCAGCACCATGGCCCGGCGCAGCCTGCAGCGGTGCCGTAATCTGGGCCTCATGAAACTTGCGCGCATGTGCCCAGCACGCCACCTCGGTCATATTTTGCCGGGTGTACAACTGGTCGTACAAGTTGGCTGCATCCGCATGCAAGTAGCCGTTGTAATGATTCAGCAGTGCTTCTGGCCCTGCGCGTGCTTTGCTCATTGTGAAGTCATAAATCAGATGCGGATGCAGTGCATCACCAATCGCTACCCACATGCGGGCGGGATGCAACTGACGCTGATTATCTTTTTCTGCAGTGGCAAACTGGTTTCATCGATATGAATTACCCGGGATTGCAAGAGATCCGCCAGCATCCAGCAATAAAGTGGCTCCAGCAATTCGCGACATCGCCCAGCCAACTGCACATTGTAGAGCGAGATAACTTCAGAGCGGCTCGCTGAAACAATCGTTCGAGCCGGTGCAGCGGCAGATGATCAACAAACCTTTACTGACCAGAATAAAAGCCAGTAACCCAGCTGAAATTGCCAAGCTCATGACAAGAAGTACTGCTGAATCATGAAGTTGAACCTTCAGATCATCCGAACGAGTGTAACCGGTCATCCGGGCAGTGGTGGTAGGTGAGGTAAGTTTAGCAGTTTGCGGTATTGAGCTGTTCTTTGGTATTCCTGGTTAGCCAGGTAAGTATGAAAATCGGTGGTTTTACAAGCCTGATGGATGGCTCGGGCGTGCAGCATCGCCTGTGCTCCTTTGGTTGTCCATCGCATGCCCGTCCGGCACATCCGATCCATCACCAGATGGCGACAAGCTCCTTCAATGACCCCTGTGGCAATTGGTAGTCCCTGTTGCAAATAGGTGTCATACCGCATGCGTTGGCTATTCCTTTCAAGGTAGTTGCAGACCTGATTGATTTTCTTCAACCGTTCCCCTTTCATCTGCTGTTTCTTTGCCATCTGACGCATACCGGAGATCACTCCCTTCACATCACCCTTCAGAATTCGTAACAGACGATCCCGGGCAAATGCTTCCTGGTACTCACGGTGGGACCCAAAAACTTTCGCAGCATCCCACACATAACTGGCAACGTGAATGATATCCAGAATATCAATGGTCTCGTATGAATCGAAATTGACATCGGAAGCGTCCCACAAACTGATCTGACCATCCATCAGTCGCACCAACGGCTGGTTCGTCTGGTGGCGACGTTCGACCTGCTCCGCTGCCCAGACAGTTGCCCGGTGCGTGCCCTTGATCAGCACGCTTTCTTCATCACATTGAGACAAAAATCCCGCAACTACTTTGCCCACCGGGTGCGGACGCTTTTGCGGATGTTCCATGTTTTCTCGAAACAGTGATGCAATAATCTCTTCGGGTGCTCGCACATATTCATCCACGGAATACACAGTAGCCAGCGTTGCCATACGCCGATTGCCAGGATACGAACGTTTCTCGAATGCTGGGAATGGTTTCGTTTGGCGAACCATCGGCACTCCCTTGCCATCCGCACTCACCACCAGAATCTTTCCCTCTTCTTCTGGTGCTGGAATCGGTATCTGATTCAGAAATTGCTCTGCAGGTTTACTCAGATTATTCGTAATCCGTTCCAGACTGTCGACCGGAATCTGTTGCCCGAAAATCAGCTGAATCAAGTCAGACACCTGCTGATAAGAGTCGTTCACACAAAGGTGATGAATGATCTCTCGGAACCAAAGGGAATACTTGCCTTCTGGCATTTGAATGGCCACATCAACAGGATAGAAATCGGTCTTGCGGTCGAGATTTCTGCCATAAACATATTGGCGAAACTGATGCACGCCAAAGATGGTGCGAATGGTTCGTTGTCGTGGTTCGTCGCTTCGATAAAACGTTTCTCCTTCCTCAGTCGTAATCGTTTCTCCCAGATCGCCAGTGCCTTGCATCTCCAGATAAAGCGAGATTACTGAAGCACCAATTTGGGCAACCAGTTGCTGAACGAATTGCTCGAAATCACGAATCGATATGCGTTCTCGTACAGCACGCTTTACTTCTGGTAAGAGCTGATCGAGTTGGTCAGCCAGGAAGTTGGGGTTGATTGCGAAAGATGAATCTGAGATAATCATTATTGGGTCTCCTGTGTTGACTAGGTGGTGGAAAACCTCTCATCACAGAAAGACCCATTTTTTTACAGCCCAATTTGTCGAATCCGTTACCCAACCTGCCCGGATGACCGGTTACACTCCATCCGAACATCCGAACAACAATAGTGACAACATCACTGTCTGTTCAATAGGATCAAGGCCATGATCATTGGCGACCCAGATCCACGAAGGCATCACGAGGTACTAAACTCCCTTTCAAAGAAAAAAGCCATTACACCCCTGTTTTCACTTGCACTTCACCGTGAGCATCGGTTCGGTAGGTGCGTGGAGTAACAGGCTTTCCATACTTCCTCCAACTTCCATCTTCTGATTCCTCTTCATTTCTTTCTGACCGTCCTGGAATCACCTGTTCTATCAACAGCACCTGAGACCCGAATACCTGATTGCCCAACGGATTCTGCACGACCATAGCAGTTTGCGCAAGGACTTGTTGCAGAAAGAAACGTTGAAAAAATTGCTGTCGCCGGTCCAGTGCGAGGCTCTGACACTGCAAATGACGCAGCATCTGATTGGCTCGGGCTGGGTTGGCGATGGTTGGTGCACAGTATTCTAAAAACGTTCTTAAAAAAATGCTCTGGTGAAAGATGCAAGATGAAACTGCTGCATAATAATCAGAAACGGGTTATCGGTGAAGACGCGATTGGTGAAGCTGTAATCATACAGACGGTCAGAAATTACTTCCGCCAGTGAAACGAGCATCGATTGTGACAATTCCTTGATCTGTAGTAGTGGAGAGGCCTCGTGCAGCTCGCTGAGGTAGCCATCCTGAGTCTATAATAACGGAAAATGGAATCGCAGCACTGAAAAGGGGGCGGAAATGCTGATGGACTGGATGACCTGGTACAACTCTCTGGCCAAGCCCAGTTGGACGCCTTCCCCAGCCACCATTGGTCTGATCTGGTCGATCCTCTATCCGGTAATCATCGTTTCGTTCGGCTTTGTATTTGTGCAGGCTGGTCGGAAAAAGCTGCACTGGATGATTTCATTGCCTTTCGCGATCAACCTCGTGGCAAATCTCCTGTTCATGCCATTGTTTTCGGGACTTAGAAGCGTCGAACTGGCGGCAGCAGACATCATTATTGTGTGGGCCACGATCATTTGGTGTGCGATAGCAATTTGGCCACATTATCGCTGGGTGGCTATCGCTCAACTGCCCTATTTCGTGTGGGTGTCGATTGCTTCGGTACTACAAATAGCAATAACCACGATGAATTGGGGACGATGATGATTTATAAATTACTGGTGTTGACCCTTGTAATTCTGATGAGGTCGCTTGTCATGGCCGATGGATCACCCAAAGTGTTGTTCGACTTCACTGGGACTGATGCTGCCAAGGATTGGCAAACAGTCAACGATGGTGTGATGGGCGGGGTCTCGGAAGGGAAGTTCAAACTTACCAACCAGAAAACGATGGAGTTCTTTGGTACCCTGTCATTAGAAAACAATGGCGGCTTTGCCTCCGTTCGGTCCAAAGGGAAAAAGCTGGGACTGGAAAAAGGCGATACTTTAGTCGTTAAAATCCGGGGCGATGGGCGACAATACATGTTGAACCTCTATCCCAACAAGCCACTGATTGCTTTTTCTTACCGGGCTGCATTGCAAACAAAGAAAGGTGAGTGGATCGAGATCAAAATCCCACTCGACAAGTTCGAGGCGACTTCATTTGGTCGGGTGGTCAAGGATGCTGGTGCAGTGAAGCCGGAAGAAATCAATGCCATCGGCTTCATGCTGAGCGACAAGAAAGCGGGACCATTTCAGTTGGAAATTGAATGGATCAAGGTGGAACGGGCCGGAAAGTAATATACCGTGGCTGGAACTGTGATCATGTTGGTCTGGTTAGCTGTACTTGTCGCGAATAAAGCTCACGATTGAAGGGGAATTGTATTGTTCGATGACAATAACGGAAAAATAGACCTTCATCAAACAAACCCTGACGTGGCAGTGATTGGTGCCGGTATTTCGGGCTTAATCAGCGCTCGTACGTTGGCAGATCACGGACTGCGGGTATGCGTTTTTGATAAAGGCCGAGGGATGGGAGGCCGGGCAGCGACGCGCCGGGCCGACCGTGACATGTCGTTCGATCATGGTGCACAATACTTTACCGTCCGAGACCCCGTTTTTTCCAGCCATGTTACTAATTGGCAATCAAACGGGGTTATAGCCGAGTGGAGTAGTCTGATCGTCAAACTTCAGGAGGGTTCGGTCGAGAACACTTCGCCCCAGACTCGCTATGTCGGGATGCCAGGCATGTCGGCAATCGGGACGCACCTAGCGAAGGGTCTCGACATACGCAGTGAAACACTGATCCGGCGGATCTCGAACGAAAGTACTGGGTGGAAATTATTCGACGATACCGGTGCAGTTTTCGGCCCTTACGGATCCATACTGATTGCTTTACCCGCTCCACAGGCTGCCGAATTGCTAGCACCTCATCCGTTCTCCTCAATCGCTGCATCAGTTTCAATGGCTCCATGCTGGGCCGTTATGTTGGCGTTCGAGAGTCGATTCAAAGTGCCGTGGGATGGGGCGTTCGTCCATGGTTCTCCACTGTCATGGATCACCCGGAACAGCTCGAAACCCGGTCGACCAAGCGATCGTGATTGTTGGGTACTGCACGCTGGGCCGCAATGGTCTGCAGACCACCTAGATGATGCCCCGGAAACGGTTGGTACCCAACTCCTCAACGCACTGGCGACAGCCACGGGAAACTTGTTACCCGAGGTGTCACATTTGGTGGCACACCGATGGCGGTTTAGTATGGGCAGTAGTTCGGAAATGCAAACAGCCTACTACGATAGAGTGACTGGACTAGCCATGTGTGGAGACTGGCTCGCAGGAGGCCGTATCGAAGGAGCGTTCTGTTCTGGCCTGGCGGCGGCAATGGACATTCTTGGCCATTGTGGAATAATCAACAACTCAACTCATTTTTGAGATGGCTCCCAACCTGGACGAAGCTGATGATCTCTCGAAAGCCACGTTCCACTTCCGTCAATCGACGATGCATCATAACCACTTCATCCATCGAAGTTACAGGGATTAATCAACGTACTGAGCCAATACGGTACGAAATACGTTATTTGAACCATTCCCTGAGAAATTCACTGGCAGAGTCCTGACCGTGTAACTGGCAGTTGCCTTTGCTGACTCATTTCTTTTTGCCTTTAGCAGGGGATGTTCTGTTAACCAATTCCGTAAATGAATCTGTTTGTTTCTGCCACAGTTCACTGAGTTCCTTCACTTTTCCGGGCATCTTCCCAGCCTGGTTGTGCTGTTCCGCACGATCGGTTTTCATATCGTAAAGCTCCCATGGATCGCCCGCCGAAGCAACCAGTTTCCAATCGCCCACGCGAATTGCCTTATGGTCATCGTGTAGCCACCACAGAAAATCCCGTTCGATCAAGATATCCTTTGCCAGGGCCGGTGCGATACTTTTGCCTGGTGCTGCAGGGATGGGCACACCTTTCCAGTCTTTGGGTTTTTCGATTTTCGTCAGATCCAGAACCGTGGGAACGAAGTCGATAAAGTGAGCGGGTGTGGTCCGCAACTCACCCTTCGCGTGGATACCAGCAGGCCAGTGAACGATGAATGGGGTGCTGATTCCACCTTCGTGGAGCCACGTCTTATGTCTGCGGTAGGGAGTATTGCATGCGCTCGCAAATCCTGGCCCAAGGCAAAGGTACGATGCAGAACTTCCCGGTGATGCTGCAGGATCGTGTCCGCCGTCCCTCACCATGATTTCCGAACTGGCACCATTGTCCGACGCAAACAGAATAATCGTGTTGTCCAGAGCGTTCATCACCTTGAGTTGCTTGATCACTCGACCGATCTCCCTGTCCATGCGATCTATCATCGCGGCATGGATCGCCATCTTGGTTGCTTGAAATGTGCGCTGTTCCTGAGTGAGTTCACTCCAGGGTAACGGGCGATCGACTTCGCCGGAGCCCAGTTTTTTGAACGCATCCGGGAAACGATAGGGTGGTCCCACATTCTGTTCCAGAGCAGACAGGCTTGTGTTCACGATGCCGAGTTCTTTCTGACGAGCAAATCGAGATTCGCGGAGTTTGTTCCAACCTTCAGCATACTTACCTTCGTATTTTGCAATGTCTTCCGGTAATGCGTGAAGCGGGAAATGTGGCGCATGGAAGGCCAGGTAATGGAAGAACGGCTTATTTGAATGATTCGCTGCATGATCCTTCAGGCACGCGATGGCATGATCGGCAGTTGCAATGGTGAGGTAATAACCTTTTTCGTCTGCGAGTGGCTTTATGGGAACATCGTTCAGCAAGCTGCCACGTGCGGTGAAAAAGTTTCCAGGGCTGTTGATCGTGAGTGCACTGTCAAAGCCACCATCGAGGGTCTTGCCGTCAATGTGCCATTTGCCGCTATGATAGCTGCGGTAGCCCGCAGATCGCAAGAAATCGGGCAATAATCGTGCCCAGGCTTGCCTGGTACCCCGCACCCCGCCACCTGGTATGCCCGGCAATTTGTCGCGATGAATCTGTTGCGGATAGTAGCCACTTAAGAGTGCACCCCGCGAGGGCCAGCAGCGCGTCGAATTGTAGAACTGTGTGAAGCGAAGTCCATTTTTCGCCAGAGCATCGAGATTCGGTGTGGCGATTTCCCCACCATAGCAGCCAAGGTCGGAAAATCCGAGATCATCTGCCAGAATCAAAACAATATTGGGTTTGGGTGCAGCGTTGAGAACTGAACAGCAACCATGGAACAGGAAGATGATCCAGAGTTTCTTAAACATGTTGCGTTCATCTCCATAAGGGTCACTGTTAGTAGCAGGTTGTCAGTCTAGTTATGGGCAACACAATATCCAGTATTTTCCACTTGAACCATACCCCGTCTGCAAAGTGCGTCTTTGCGGTATTTCAAAATCCTTTTACATATCACCTGGTCAGCGTCATCAGGTCTGCAGATCTGGGTGAAGATAGATACCGCACGCCAGGAATTCCATGGCAAAACATGACCTACGCTACTGGATTGATTCTTGGTACGGCAAGAAACAATGAAGGGCAGATGCAGAGGAGGAAGTTGCACATGTTGTTGCCCCAGTTCCAATCGAATCCCGATTTGATATCCAAAAGCAGTAATTACCCACAGCCTGAAGAGGTTCTTTCAGTCGGATCAGTGAGAAATGACAGAACTTTTTACATTTCTGATAAACTCGTCCAGATTGAGGAGTTTTCGTGGGTTGGGTCATTTGTCAGAAGTGTTGTTTTGAGATGATTTACATTTTCAACCAATCGTATCAGCCGGTGGTCCCCAAGTGTATAAAAGTTCGATCAGTCCATCGGGCAGTTCGTGGATCACATGTTTCAGATCTACGGGTAGATTCACCCAATTGTGGGCCAGAGAATGGATCAATTTTTGAAGATGGCCGCATTTAGGGACGCGCTCGCGAGAAATGTGTGAATTTCCCAGTAGTTTTGGCAGTTGTTCGAGTCCCACCGCGGCTATATGGTCATATGTACAGTTTTCGGCAATGTTCGGCATAGTATTGCTAACTGCTTGATCTGTAAACAGTTGCGACGATTTCTGTTCTACTTTGCTCAACTCTTCTGCATCCTGCATGGCCGCATTTTGAGACAAGGAAACTCGACAATACTTCTATCAAGAACCAATTTCAGGATACGAGCTGCCCACTGGGGACGGTTGAAGGGTGTCAGATTTTCGAAAATTAATCTCCCCGCCTCCAATGATTCTCCTCTGGCCCAATATTCTGCAGCTTGCTTGAAATAATCTTTATCATTTTGTGGCATATCTGACTCGATCATCGTAATGATACTTCAACTCTACTCTGGAGTGAACCGAATATAAGGAGGATTAAGTTCTGTTGATGAATGAGCTACATTTGATAACTGTCGCAACAAGATGAATCATGCTTAAAAAGCAATGCGATCGTTTTTCCTATCGCGTGGCAATTCTTCGAAATTTCTTCAGTTTGTTGAAGAATTGTTTAACTTTATTCCAACTTTTTCCCCGATTTCATCACTATCGTACGCCTTACCAGTAACAGCTTATTCAATGTTGGGAGCTTGTTGCATGCTATCATCAAAAAGTTGGTCATGCTAACGCAAAGTTGATAGCAGTCATGAAAAATTATCATTAGAACTGGATTCAGCTTCAGACTCTGGAACTTCTAGCGATCTATTTTCAGGTAACCCGGCAACGATACGAAATGCGAGCCAGGCGCCAAACGCCGCCCCAAGGATTGCTGCGATATATCCAACGAAAATGTATTGCTCGTATTCTTCACCGAAGAGCAACGGGAGTGCAAGAATTGCAAAGAATGCCGTGCCCAGCTCTCCCCCTAACCAAAATAGAATCAACATCAGCTGGTAGCCAATCGCCTGTCGTCCTTTTCCCCTAGCTGCATCGCCAATCCGCATGCAAAGTTTGTAGAGGATGATGATCTCTAGCATCGAACTCTCCGCCTGTAATTGAAATAGATCAGTGTTCAGAAGTCTATAAAGGTGAATCACTGAATACATTACAACTAATTAAATCGATAACTCCTATCAACTTCAACCAGCAGTATAGCACCACGGCGATTTACTTGGTAATGACCAATTACTTTGGCCTGCGCCGAAAAAATAGATAACCTGTATGAAAAACAGTTTGTATCTCTCGATTTGTCCGTTACGCCTGAAACATTGCCAGCAGTGGGCTGACATCGGTCAGGTTTTCAAAATTCCAGCAAGTGGCCAGCATTTCATCAACGCGGTGGGCACCGTAACGTGGTTCCACCAGGCGGCGGAACTTGGCTTCCACCTCCTCATCGGTCATTGGGTTGCCCGCGTGCCCACGTGGGAACTCTACTTCCTTCACCAGTTTCGTCCCATCCTGCAAAGTCACTATTATTCTGTTGGGAATCCCGTTGGGATAGCGTGGGGTCAATGCATCATCCAGTCGAACGGTTACTTTTTTCAACAGATCCAGGACATCCTTCGCAGTAAAGCGTTCCGGATCGAACTGGTGCAGCGTCACATCCCCATCCAGCAACGCCACTGCGGTGCAGTATGGCAGGCTGTGGTCGGCAGTTTCCCGGGTTTTGGGTGCCCATGCTTCCGGATATTTCCCAATAATGTTGTACGATGCCTCAAAGGTGGCAATGTCAACGCTGGCAATCTGGGTAAGATCGCCAATTTTGTTCCGTAGCTGCAGTGCGGCATCAATCGCACTTTGGGAGTGGTATTCTGCGGGCCAATACTTAATATAAGTTTTCCGCATCATAAATTCGGGTTCGCCACCATTCTCCGCCCCCATAGGTGCCACATCAAACTCTTCGCGGGTGACCAGTTTCATAAAACCCAGGTCGCCTTCGAAAATCGGTGCGGGGCCGGTCAGTCCTTCCCCAGCCAGCGTGGCAGCAAAAACCCCATTGCGTGCGGCATTCGCAAACGCACAGCCTTTCCACATACTCAGCTCGCCACTGCGGGTTTGTCGTAAGGCCACGTTGCAGACTCCGGCAATCCCTACTGTGTGAGTCATCTTAGTAGGGTTTAATTTCATCAGTTTTGCTGCCGCCAGTGAGGATGAAATGGCACCGTAAGTCACGTGGTCGACACCCTGCTTTCGCAATGAACTGGCGTCGCACAGCCGGCACTGGATTTCGTACGCAAGTACTGCTGCAGTAAGCATTTCCGCACCACTGCACTGGTAGCCTTGCCCCACTGCCAGAACCGCAGCCAGATTATCGCTGGGGTGGGCAGGTTCCTTCGAAAGATAAGTATCGTTGAAATCCAGATAGCGAATCAGCAGGCCGTTGACAAACGTCGCCCATTCGAGGCTGGAACTGCCCCCACCCAGGATGGTGGCACCGGGTGTGCTCTGCACGCGACTGGCACACGCTTTGGCAAAATGGTACGCTTCGGAAGGCATCGCACCGACTGCAGTAGCCAGCGAATCGATGATTCGGCGTTTCGTTTCATGAATCACCCCCACTGGGATTGATTCGTAAGTAAGCTGGTCGGCGTAATTGGCCAGGCGTGCGGCAAGTGTCAGTGCCATGGAGGGGTCCATTCCGGTAGATTATGAATATATTCTCATTCTTTGGTGGTGATGCACCACGAAAGGTATGGAGGAAAGCTACGAAAAACCGCCAAAGTGGAAATCGACCCCACGTCAATGGCACAAAATTGGCAGATTTTTCAAAAAAGTTCGATTTTGACTATTTTTCAGCTTGCAACCGAATTTTTACCAGTTATTGAACGCTTGTGAACGTCCCTGGGGCAGATTTTGGCGGTTGTAAGGATTTTTTGACACTCCCCCTACAATCGGTGATATTTGCCGGAGTGAAAATTCTTCTGTGATCATACAATCCTACCTGATCTTAATAATCATCAACTCCGGCATATTTTGCCTACTCTATTTTCCCGTTCTACTGTATTTCATTCGGCGAACACTCGCGCTTGCAGCACCCAGTAGGAAAAGGGGCACAATGGAAGGCTTACGTTCGGTATTCATCGTGTTCATTCTTGGCCAGTTTCTGGTCCTGTGGTTGCTGCGCGATTCGGATAGCAGTCTGGAAACGATTCATGGTCAACAAGGTTCTACGCCCATACCAGAAAAAGTGGTGGTATGGTCGTCTGACCGCACCAACGGCAAAAGCTGGGATACCAATTCCGCAAAAGTGGCAATCCGCAGCAACAGCATCCGCCTGGATTACGCTGGTGCAGGCACCAAAATCTGTGGGGTTAACTGGGCAAGTTGGAACAAAGATGCCACCAACGACGTTTCTGGTTACCGCACATTAGCAATTACCCTGCGTCAGGTAGGTACCGTACCCGATGCCGATCTGACGCTTACGCTGGCTGATAGCCTGGATCGACCGAAAGATCGCCCCACCAGCACTTCGGTGAATCTGGTGGGTAACGGCATTGCCAAAATTGATGGTGAATGGCGAATCGCGAAAATTGCCCTGACGCGATTTACCCAAAGCTGCGACCTGGATCTCACCAAACTGTGGGGGATCAATTTCTCCTGTGATCACCCATTTGTGAACTTTGAAATTCGTGAAATTGCCTTTACAAGGGAATCGCCACCCATGCCACAGTTTCCACGTGAAGAGCCTTATCAGGCACGCGGAATCGTGGGCAGCGAAGTGAAACATACCATCCCCACCGCCATTTACGGTGCGTGCGAACTCTCGCCCGACCAGATTCGGCAGTACCACCTGTCGCTCGTCAGGTGGGGTGGAAATCGGAGTTCCCGTTACAACTTCCAGAATGGCTGCGACAACGCAGGTAAAGACTGGTTCTTTAAAAACGGTGGCGGCTTTGCGAATGATCCCAGAAAAACTGGCTGGTTCAAGTTCCTGAGAGACGCAAATGCTGGCGGTGCCGAAGGTTACGTCACCGTGCCTATGTTGGGATTTGTCGCCAAAGACCGTTATTCTTACTCCTATTCTGTTCGAAAATATGGCAAGCAGACCAGCACAGAATCGGGCCAGCCCGATGTGGGCTCGGGTATGCTGGAAAATGGAAGCGTGGTGCGAAATAACGATTGGCGAGACACCAGCGTGGAAGCCCCACCGGAATTCATTGCACAAGGTGTGCAGGCCATTTGTGAAGAATTCGGCAAATCGGGTGTGCGCTGTTACGTGTTGGACAACGAACCGATGCTCTGGCACCAGACCCACCGTGACGTGTGCCTGGCCCCACTGACGCGGGAAGAATTGTGGAACCGCACTGTGCAATATGCGGAAGCAATTCGAAAAGTCGACCCGAATGCCACAATTGTGGGGTATAACAGCTGGGGCTGGACCGACCTGTTCTATTCAGCGTACGATGACCTGCCTGAAAACCGCCCCACACGACCGGATGCCAGCAAGTTTGGTGGCATGCCGATGGCAGAATGGTTTATTCAGAAATGCGGTGAATACAAACAGCAACATGGCAAGCCACTGGTGGATGTGTTTGATTTTCACTGGTATCCGGAAGCACGCATCAACGGCAAAAGCCCGTACGATGGCCACGGCATGGACCCCGCACTGAACGAACTTCGTTTACGAAATACTCGTTCTCTATGGGACCCCACCTACCGCCCGGAATCGTGGATTGCCGATATGACCCGCGGTGCCGCTGCCCAGCCGATCCGCCGGATTCGGGAATGGATTGACAAACACAACCCAGGCATGAAACTGTCGCTTGGTGAATACAACTATGGTGGTGCCGGCAGCATTACCGGTGGCCTGGCTCAGGCGGAACTGTTCGCAATCTTTGGCCGTGAAAAGCTGGATTCTGCCTTCATCTGGACCAAACCAGAAGGCACCCAGGAGCTGGCCTGGAAACTCTACCGCAATTACGATGGTGCAGGTGGGGTATTCGGTGAACAGTTTGTGGCCAGCAGTGCCAATCATCCCGACCTCACCATCCATGCTGCTCGACGAGCATCGGATAATGCGTTGACGATTGTGGTGATCAACAAAAACCTGGGGAAAGAATGCCACTTGGAACTGGACTTGCCCACCCGCGCCAAAGAAGTGCAAGGCTGGTGCTTTGATCAGGACAGCACCGAACAGTTACGGAAACTGGGCAAACTGCCACTGGATACCACTGGCGACCTGCCTTACAACTTCCCACCTGCCTCCGCCACCATTTTGGTGGTCAAGTAAGTAGCGCGATAAATTAATCTGCCGAATATAGTCTCGGACTTATTAAATCATCTTCCAGTAGCAGTTTTCTACCAGCGATTCTCATGGCCGGATGCCCGCAGCAGGGCCAGTTGGTTGGATAGGTTTTGGACTCGGCACATTCCAGTTGGCAACTTAGGATATGCTGAAGTCAAACGATTAAAATAATTTCGTTTGGGCAATGGTTTTGGGTCGTATCGTCGAAAAGTGATGTAACAAGACTGCAATCATCGCAGACGCAAACCAAGCGAAAGGAAAAGAAATCACGGCAAATAATGCCAGATAAAATCCCAAGGCAATAGTCAAATCGTGATTAACCGTTGGATCTGTGCTGATTAAGTTGAGCTGATATCGAGTCCCGCCAATGATACTTGCATAACCACATTTTTCAGCAACGCCTTCCGACACCACAGGCATGCTCAACGAAAAAATGTAAATGACAACAAAAACGAACGCGAACAATTTCCAGGAAAATGAATATTTTCTCATTTGTGTCGCCGATGCCAACATATTACTTGTTATTTTACCAAACTATACGAGTCTACTCGCCCAGTTGGCGTTGATCCCGATAGGCGGTGGGGGTCAGGCCGAGTTCCCGTTGAAAAACTTCACTCATCCGTGCCAGTGGACCAAAGCCAGTATCGCGGGCGATATCCGTAATCGATCTTTTGCTCTGCACGAGTTCCCGTTTCGCTCGTTCCAGCCGTACGCGACGGATTTCTGTCGCAATCGGGCGGTCCAGCACTTTTCGAAAATGATTCTGTAACGTGCGTGTTTCGACACCCACTGCCTTGGCGACATGGTCTGGTCCAATCCGTTTGTGGCTGTTTGCTGAAATAAAACGCAGGGCGTTGGCAATAATTTCGCTGTCTACCGCAAAAAAATCGGTCGATTCCCGCACTACCAGGCCCTGTGGGGCAATCCGCACCACCTGCTGCTGGCTGGTGGGCTCAACTATCATGCGTTCCAGCATCCGAGCCGCTTCGAAACCAATGCGATTATAGCCGATTTCCATACTGGTCAGCGACGGGCGGGGGTGTTCGCAGAGTGTCTCTTCATTTTTTCCAGCAATAATTGCCACATCGGCGGGAACCTGCCAGTGCCTGCGGTGGCATTCCTGCACCACCATCCGACCAGCACCTTCAGAACCCACATAAACACCAATAGGAAGTTGCCACTGCGACATCCATTGCTGGATCACCTCTTCCGTTTTTCGCCAGTGACTCAGGTGATCCCATGGATTCTGTGGGGTTCGATCCGAAACGCATTGAAAGCCCGCATCCTGCACGGTTCGTTGGAATTCAGCAACTTCCAGTTCATGTTCCACATTTTTCAGCGAAGTCAGGGTGGCAAATGATCGGAACCCCCGTGATAGTAAATGCTCCGCGAGCGTGCGGCCTACCACGATGGAATCCGGGTAGACACCGGAAACCAGTTTGCGGGCGGGGGAACTGGCCCACACATTCACAAGAGGTATCCCACTACGGCGGGCCTCCTGCACCAGTGGGTGATTGGTGCGGGCGATTATTCCATCGTACCGCCCAGCACCTGACTGGGCGTTCCGCAATGTATTGTGGGCGAATTCATCGATAATGGTATCCCAGTGGTGCTGTTCCGCGTATTCCTGAATGCCCGCAAAGATGTCTGCGTGCCTTTTGTAAGGCCACTGCAAATCGAGCATGATTGCGATGCGACGAGTGCTGGGTGCCATGATTATCTTTCGTAGAATCGTAAGCAAATTTCCGAAAATCAGAAACAATATCGGTTATAATATGGAAGTTGTACCCGCCACCAGTGGAAATAGCTGGTGTGAAATAGCGAATATTTTCCCACCTGGGTGCGTAGTTGCTGGGTTTCAGGAACGAATGATGCAGAAACTGTCTCCAATCTGGCCGCGGCTTTCCTTATTGATCCTTGGCTTATGGCTTGCGCTGGTCACACCATCGATGGGGGCAGATGCACCCACGTGGGCTGTTCCGAAACAGATTTCTACCTTACTGGGTGACTATTGTACCAACTGCCACACTGGCCAGAATGCCAAAGGCAACGTGCGACTGACCGGGCTGGAAAAACTTCCATTGAAAGAGCGGCTCGATCTGCTGAATCAGGTGCAGGAGCAACTTTTCTTCAAAATGATGCCCCCCACATCTTCCGATCAACTGACCACTGCTGAAGTGACCACTCTGACGAGTTGGGTGGAAAAAGAATTGGAAGCCCACCACGCATCCAGATTGGCCGACAAAAAACGCTATCCCGATGGTGGCAACTACGTCGACCACAACCTGCTGTTTTCTGGAAAGATTACGGAAAAGCCATTTACGCCCACCCGACGGTGGCTGGTCAGCCCACAGATATTTGAAGAGCGAATGCTTGACCTGTTCCAACTGGAAGGCCGCGAACGGGACAACATGAAACGCAGTGGCTTCTACGGAATCACCAATCCGTTTATTCTGCCAGATGGTGCGGGGGTGAAGTATTACGACCGTAGCGTGCTGGATGGTGGCCATCTGCTGGTGTTATTAGGTAATGCGGAATGGATTGCCACCAAACAATTGCAGTCCGCACTGATGAAAGCGGGTATGACGGATAAGTTGCCCAGCGACCCCAAAGATAAGTGGTACCCCAAAACAACAACTGCCGAATTCGAAACAATCGTGCTGGCGAAACAGCCTGCAACGGAAGTTCAGATCAAAACGGCAATCAATAAGCAATTTCAATTGGTATTGGGACGCCTGCCTGCTGCAGAGGAAATGGCGAAATACCTGAAACTGACTTCCAATGCGATCAACATTGCAGGAAATGTAGAAGGCCTGCGGCAAATGCTGAAAGCCGTAGTGCTGGAATCGGACTTTTATTACCGGCAGGAATTCGGCACCGGTAAGCTGGATCAGTTTGGCCGTTCCACACTGACACCCCTCGAGGCCGCCTACGCAATTTCCTACGCACTTGGCGATCGTGGGCCGGATGCGAAATTATTGCAGGCTGCCAACGAAGGCAAATTGACCACGAAGGCTGATTATCAACGCGAAGTAGCCCGACTGCTCGATGATCCCAACTACATGCGAGGACAGGTAGACAAATCGCTGAATGGGGGTGTTACTTCCATCACCGTTACCCACCCCAGAATGGTGCGGTTCTTCCGCGAGTTTTTTGGCTATCCCATGGCGATTAAAGTCTTCAAGGACACCAAACGCAGTGGGGGAGTTTACGCCAACGCCGATCGCGGCAGCACCCAGACACCTGGTCGCCTGATTGATGAAGCGGATCAGGTGGTGGCATGGATTCTGGAAAAAGACACCAACGTCTTTCAGGAATTGCTGACTAACGATCAGTATTTCGTTTACCACAATCTGGATAATGAAAAAGGTGCCAGATTAATCGAAAACTGGCGTCAATTGTACGAAATCCTGAAAGATACGGATTGGAAAAAGAATCCCGAAGAAGTGACCAAAAAATACGATGCGGAAATACGTAAGTATTTCGATCCGAAGGGTTTACCGCCAAAAAGTGCCCGTCGCCACGATCATGGCATGACGCGGGTAATGACCCACTTCGAAAATACTTTTGGCAAAGGTAGAACACCCTTTACCGTGCTGCCCTGGCAGCATGGGAACCAGTTCTGGTATTCCCCGTTGTACAATTTGTCCGGAACTCCCGGTAGAAACGGCACTTACACCAAAAATGACCAATTGAACTACCAACCGGTACAACCTTTTGCGGTGCCTAACCGCAAAGGAATCCTCACCCACCCTGCGTGGCTGGTGGCATTCTCATCGAATTTTCATAATAATCCGGTGCAGCGTGGCCGCTGGATTCGCGAAAAATTACTCGCAGGTTACGTGCCAGATGTGCCGATTACAGTTGATGCTCAGGTGCCGGATGATCCCCACAAAACGTTCCGCGAGAGACTGGAATTTGTCACAGCCAAACAGGAATGCATGAAGTGCCACCAGCACATGAACCCGCTGGGCCTGCCACTGGAGCAGTTTGATGATTACGGCCGCTTCCGCACCATGGAAGATCTGGAACACCCAGACAACCTGTTGAAGGTGGGTCAGGGGAACAATGCAGACACCTACAAAACCAAGCTGGTCTCCTCCAAAGGGGAATTGACCGGAACGGGCGATCCGAGCCTGGATGGCCCAGTGGCTGATAGTTTCGATCTGATCGATCGCCTGGCAAAGTCCGACCGTGTGCGGCAATCGATCATTCGCCACGCCTTCCGCTTCTTCATGGGGCGAAATGAAATGTTAAGTGATTCACAGACATTAATTGACGCGGATAAAGCCTACCTTGCCAGCGGTGGCAGCTTCCGTGCCGTTGTGATTTCGCTGCTGACATCTGATTCGTTTATTTATCGCAAAACCATACAGGAATAGAAAATGACCACACGTAGAGAATTTTTCCCACTGGCCGCAGGTGGGATGGGGGCATTCTTTCTGGGGGCTCCTTTCGTGCAGGCAAATCCTGCCGGCAAAAAGCCACCAATGCGGTTCATTTTCATGCACCGTGGTAATGGACTGTTCCCCCGCGTGGTGGTGCCACCCACACTATCGAAAGCGGATATGGAACGCGAAGCGAGAAAAGAAGCACTGGATATCGACCTCGACCGTCACGATCTGCCCGAATGGATGGCCTGTTTGACCAAACACAAGTCCGATCTCACCCTGCTTCAAGGTCTTTCGGGCAAAATGTGTACCACTGGGCACCACTCATGGTGCTCTTCACTGGGTGTGTACAAAGCAAACGAACGTATCAGTTCCATCAAATGGGCCACTGTCGACTTTGAACTGGCCAAACTTTTTCCATCGCCGATGGAGCATATCGAATTGGCCTGTTTCCCACTGGGTGGTGGGAATCCCCGTGGCAGCCTGAACGGCATTGCCAAAGGATTTTCCGCCCGTGGCCCACAACAGCCGAACTATGCATTCGGCTCACCGAAAATTGCTCTGCAGGAACTGTTTAAGTCGGTATCGGACAACAAAAACCTGCAAATGCAAACCCAACTGGCCAAACAGTTGTTGGAATTTACCCACGGTAACGAGGCACCACTGGTGCAGACGCTGAAAGGCCATGAACAGGCCAAAGTCAGCAGCTATGCTGATTCGATTGAAGCGATTCGCGAACGTGACCGCAAAATTGACCTGATGGCGGAACAGATTCGCAAGCACATCCCCAAACTGGATGCAAAATATCTGGCAGAAGAGATGACGACCATCGACCGCCAGCGTGGGCATGCTGAAGTACTGCTGGGTGCGTTGATTTCCGGCCTGACCAACGTGGTTTCCTTTACGATCGATGAACTTGGTCACGATTACACTGGAATTCCAGGAATCGAAAACGAAAAAGTGAACATGCACGATGTTGGCCACGGCAAAAGCTTTGGTGGGCTGGATGCAGAGGAAATCCGCAACCGTGCCCGTACGCACCACATGACCCTGGTGGATACCATCGTCAGCCGGCTGAAAGCGGTGCCGGAAGGTGATGGCACGATGTTTGATAACACAATGGTTATGTATTTCCCCAACAGTGGGGAAACCCACCATTCGCTGGGCTGGGAATATCCATTTGTGGTGCTGTCCGGTAAAAATACCCCGCTGAAGATACAACGGCGTTACATTCGCCTGCCCAACTACGATCAGCCAGGGCACAAAACCCTGGGCAACTGGTACACCACCATCCTCAATGCCTATGGCAACCCAATTAAGCACTTTGGGGATTTCGATCCGGGGATTGCCCGCTATCAACCCAATCAGGCAGGGCCGATTGAACAGTTTCTTGCATAAGAGTGCTGCGTTCAAATACCACAGCAACAAGAAGTTACTCTCCTAAAGGTAAGAATGATGAACAAACGTAATTGGAAGTTATTGACTCTGGCAGTGGTTTGCGGCATCGCATTGAATGTGCGTGCCGCAGATGATGCTGCCACCCTGCCCGTACCGGACGGCAAACCAGCCGACATGACCAAACCAGTCAAGGTTTTTATCTTGTTGGGTCAGTCCAATATGCTGGGCTTTGGCAAAGTGGTTGGCGATAAAGATGGCACCCTGGAACATGCCGTCAAAACCAAAAAACTGTACCCATTCCTGGTAGATGCGGAAGGGAAATGGACCGTGCGTAACGATGTCCGTAACGTGCGGGTGATGGTGGGTCGTGGCGGTGGTGCCATGGGCATTCATAACAACGAATGGCTGACCATTGGCAAAGGAAACATCGGTCCGGAAATCGGTATTGGCCACCATGTGGGGAACACCCTGACCGAACCGGTGATGATTCTGAAAAGCTGCATCGGCAACCGCAGCCTGGGCTGGGATTTACTTCCCCCTGGCAGCAAAGGGTTTGAAACAGAAGAAGTAGACAAGAAAACCGGCGTCAAAAAGACGTTTGTTTACGCAGGTTACAAACAGACACCGATGAAATGGGAAAAAGGCACCACCCCCAAAGATGTCAACTGGTACGCTGGCAAACAGTACGATGACGACATTGCCAACGCGAAGAAAGTGCTGGCTGACCTGGAGAAGTTTTACCCAGGTGCCAAGGGTTACGAAGTGGCAGGCTTTTTCTGGTGGCAAGGCGATAAAGATCGTTATGATGCTGGCCTGGCAGGTCGTTACGAGCAGAATCTGGTCACCTTGATTGAAACCCTGCGGAAGGATTTCAACGCACCCAAAGCACCGTTTGTCTGTGCCACGCTGGGCCAGACCAAAAAGGGCGATGAAGGCAATGAAGGGCTGATCCTGAATGCCATGATGGCCGTCGATGGCAACTCCGGCAAATATCCTCAGTTCAAAGGCAACGTGGCCACCGTTTACACCAACCCACTGTCCAAGGGTGGGGCTTCGAACGGGCACTATGGTGGCAATGCCGAAACCTACATGAACGTGGGGCTTTCCATGGGCAAAGCGATGGCCGACCTATTGAAAGGTGGCAAGTAATTCTGATTCCTTTTTGATTGTCCTTGTCGCCCACCCTTTTCTTTTTGAACAGATCCCAGTTACCTTTTCAGCAATCTGTCGGTTAGGTTAGTATTCCATACGATTGCCGATGATGATTCACCGAACTCTTCACGATTGTGTGCGGGATCTCGAAAAAGCAGGAATGGTGCGGCGGATCGATCATGAAATCGATCCCCACCTGGAAATGGCAGAGATCCAGCGACGCACTTACCAGGCTCAGGGGCCTGCATTGCTGTTTACCCGGCCGAAGGGCTGTCGTTTCCCGATGGTGGGGAACATTTTTGGTACTCCAGAACGAACGCGGTACCTGTTTCGCCACACGTTACGCACCGTTCAGACGCTGATTCGGGTAAAAATGGACCCACCTGCGGCACTGAAACGGTTCTGGCAACTCTGGCGATTACCCGGTGCTGCATTGTCGATGCTGCCCAAACGGGTTCGACGTGGGAGCGTTTTTGCCAACGAAACCACCATCAGCCAGTTGCCCAAACTGGTTTCCTGGCCAGATGATGGTGGGCCTTTTGTCACCCTGCCGCTTGTTTTCAGCCACCACCCGGATCAACCGGGCTGGCGACGGTCCAATCTGGGCATGTACCGAGTCCAATTAGCTGGCAACGACTACCTCCAGGATCAGGAAGTGGGTCTGCATTACCAACTTCACCGTGGGATTGGCATTCACCACCAGCGAGCGATGGAACGTGGCGAACCGTTGCCTGTCAACATCCTGGTTGGTGGGCCACCCTCATTGATTTTGTCGGCAGTAATGCCACTGCCAGATGACCTGCCCGAACTATTATTTGCCGGTGCATTAGGTGGCAGGCGGGTGCGACTGGCAGCACCCCAAATCGATGGCCGCACCTGGCCTGTCGTGCCCTCAGATGTCGATTTCTGCATTTGTGGCGAAATTTATCCTGGGGAAACGAAACCGGAAGGCCCATTCGGCGATCACCTGGGGTATTACGCCAAAGTGCATGATTTTCCGGTCTTACGGGTGCGGAAAGTATTCCACCGCACGAATGCCATCTGGCCGTTTACCGTGGTGGGCAGGCCACCGCAGGAAGATACCTCATTTGGTGAAATAATTCACGAAATCACTGGTCCCCTGATCCCCACGGTGCTGCCCGGCGTGCACGAAGTGCATGCAGTGGATGCGGCAGGTGTGCACCCACTGCTGCTGGCAATCGGCAGCGAGCGGTACGTGCCGTACAGCGGCAAGCGCAAACCACGCGAACTACTGACCTGTGCCAACGCCATTCTGGGCCAGGGGCAGCTTTCACTGGCAAAATATCTGCTGATTGCCGCCCACCAGGATGATCCGAAACTGACCACCCACCACATTGATGAGTTTCTGGTTCACCTGCTGCAGCGAGTCGATTGGCAACGTGATCTCCATTTTCAGACACGCACCACGATGGATACACTCGATTATTCTGGCAGTGGCCTGAATGAGGGTTCCAAAGTCGTCATCGCGGGTGCGGGACCGGTTCGTCGCCAGTTAGGCACTGATCCCACTCCATTTCGGGAATTATTCGCCAGCGTTGGGCCTGTTGCCAGCACCATTCCTGGGGTGCTGCTGGTGCAGGGGAGCCGGTTTTTCGATCGATCGGACACGCTGACCCGCTTACAGCAGGTGCTGCACCACCAGAGCGATTTCGCAGAAAAGTTCCCTCTGCTGGTCGTGGTGGATGACCTGGCGTTCGCTGCTGCGAGCCTGAACAACTTCCTTTGGGTGACATTCACCCGATCCGATCCCGCCCAGGATATCTATGGAATCGATGAATTTATCGAACAGAAACACTGGGGCTGTCGAGGTTCTTTGGTGATTGATGCCCGCATCAAACCTCACCACGCCCCACCTTTGGTGGAAGACCCTGCGGTAACGAAACGCGTGGATGAACTGGCCGCACGTGGGGGGCCACTGGCAGGTCTGTTTTAGAACCTGCAAAAATGAAAATACACGATTGAAAAAATCATATCTTCATTCGTTGCACATTACTTTTTCAGCACATCTGCCAGCCATTTTCGCAATTCAGCCCGTTCGGGGATATCTTTCAGCACCCACTCGTCGCTGTGGTTTGGGTAAGGAAGTTTGCGAAGTGTGGCTTTGATCTCCGTTATCTGCAGGAACTTGTCGATCTCAGCCACCGATTGCTCATGAGAAACATACAGTGGGCGTCCGTTCAATCGCTGCAAACGTTTGCGGGCAGCAACCACATCATCTTCCGGATAATTCCACCTTCGCACACCATCGAAGTGACTGTGGGTGATGATTGCCCGCCATAGCTTTGCCGTTTCGTCATCGCGCAGACCAATGTAACTACAAGCCAGAGCACCGCGCGAGAACCCAGTCAGAATCTGTGCCTCGGGGTTGCCTCCATAATCCCGGCAAATCTGTGCCACAACTTCCCGACAGTATTTCGCTGTTTCGTCCGGATCACCCCACCAGTTCAGTGCATGTGCCTTCGATTTTGGATCGACGAAAGGCAGGCAGACCCAGATCATGCCCCGCCCACTACTGATGCCGTAGCCCAGTTTGCAATCCTCTACTCGTCCGGTACAAGTATCACCCAGTTTGTTTTTGAAACCACCATTCCCAGGAAATTCGAAGATGACCGGGTATTGCTTACCCGACTGCCAATCAGTGGGGAGGTAAACGGCATGAGAAAGTTTCCAGTCCTGATAGTTTGGCAGAGTCAGCCGCACCCGACGACCCGCAGCCGGGGGATCATCTGTCACCACAGGCACGTTCAGGTCGGATTTCAACTGGTGCAGATTGCTGACCTGTTGTGCCTGCCCGAACATGGTGAAGAGGAACAGGGAAGTAAACCCCAGAATTGACCTGCCCATAGCACCCACCTGAAAAAGCGTTTCTCAACCGAACAATTACAGAGCATGAAATTATTTCCACGCTATATTAATATATCCACGACTTGCTTGGATTTAGCAATTTTCTTGTTGTCGGGGCGAGTTTTGGGGTGTAGCAACTTGCCATAACTGCTTATTTGACAAATATTTGCGTCTGCAGAAACTTTTTTGTGAATTTTTCCAAAATAAATATCACCTTGTATCAAAAAGGAGTATTTGATAGTGTACATATATCATAAATGTTGATGGCACGCATAACAAATCGGTGCAGGGGGCTGATAAAGCAATTTATTCATTCGTGCAAATACTGGTTCATGTGCGTCATGTAATGAATTAAAAATATTGTCTTCAGAAATGCCAGCTGTTTCAGCAAAAATACGAATAATGTATGCTTCTCGGATATCAGAGGTACTCCATCCAATTGAGTGAATTGGTTTGTGCGCATGTTGAGACAAGATAATAGTATGCTTCCAGCACAGCCTCTTATTCTGGGAAACTAATGCGTTATACAGATGAATTCCACCAAAGAAGTCATTCCCAAGTTGAATATCGAGAATTAAAAAGTCATAGAGATTAATACGATTTAAATGAGCGCGAAGCTTAGGTAAAAACTCGGCATGTGTATTAGCATTTACTGAAGTGACAAAATAACCACGTTCCTCTAACTGCGTTTTGATGCTTTCCCTCAGATAGGGGACATCGTTTACGACGATAACACGTGGCAAGTTGGTATTTTTTTCATCTGACATAGTTGGCCCCTGTGTTTAAGAATGTGTAAATAGCGATGTAGGAAGAGTGACAATTGCGTCAGCTCCACCTCGCGAGTTACCAAGAAGCGGATAAGGCGAGATTTTCCCTTGTAAAACGTTTATAACAGTTTCCTTTACAATATACCATCCGTTGCCATTGCCAGGAATAGAGTCACTGGTGACTGGGAAGCGAGTTCCAGGACAGCCTAGTATATTTAAATCTATGCCATTGACTCCGCGACCTGCGTCGCTAACTGTTAGAGTTGTCCACCCTTCTAATTGTGCGACGGAAACAACGATTTTTTTGTCGTCAGTATCGCGTGGATCGATCGTATATTTCTTTGCATTATAGATCAGATGATATAGAACAGTAGTAATTGCATTCGCATGTGCTTTAACAATGATTGGATCACTTAAATAAACGACACTTGGGTATTCAAGTCCGATTTGATTGCACATATCATTAGCAATTGCCACACAACTCGATAGCAACAAGTTTTGTGAACCTAGTGGCATTCTATCACGATACGCTCTGCTACTATCAATTGCCGACATGAGCCCCAACGTTCTGGCAACTGAATCTACCATAGCAACTGCAGTTTCTTTGCCAATTAGCTGCAACTGACTTTTAATATATCCAAGGAAATGAGATAGAGCATCATGATCTATCGATTTTACGAAAGGGCTGATGTTGCGATATCGTGTTGCATCGTAGTTGTCTGTGACATCAAGATATGCGCCGACTATGTGCGGGCGAGCTAGCCCATCTACTACAAGGTCGCAGCGAAATTTATGTCCAGTAAACCGACGCAATTGCCCATTTGGAAGTCTAACATCTTCTGTGCCGCTCCATTCTCCGTAGACAAGAGCAGTATTGTCGTAATTCCTTAGTCGGATAGCTTCGCGTGTATTTGTCGAAAAGAAAAAATCAGCACTCTTACCAATGACGTCACAAACTCGGCATGTATGCGAAGAAGTTGACATGGCTTTCGCAAATTCATGGTTTGCTACAATATAGTTTCCATGAGCATCTTTGATATACATTATGATTGGGGCATGCATAAACATTTGATACAATGCATCATTTCGGAGCACTAAATCTGTTACATCAGTAGAAACTCCGAGAACATGTGGTCGGCCCGCGTATTCGAATGAACTCTTTACAGTCGAGTACCACTTTGTTTGACGGTTGATGTTACTAGGTGGCGGGATAATTTCTTCTTTACACGAAGTGACAAAATTCTTATGTGATCGTGCAGCATCGATCGCTTCCTGGTCTGCCGATTCGAAAATGCGAAGTTGACGTGCAATTGCCTCACGGTCATCACCATGGTACACATCTCGATCCGACTTGTGTTCAAGTTCATTGCCAGAACTAAATCCATAAAATGCTGCGAGAGCTCGATTTGCGTATACAAATTTACCTTCTTCATCTTTAATAAATATCATTTGCGGCGAAGTATCAGATATAGAATGCAGCAACAATAGTGCTTGTTTTCGATCTGTGATATCCTCGATTTGGCCAGATACATAATACAGGCTTTCATAGGAAGATCGTTTGCCATTTGCATGTATCCATTTTTCACGTCCATCAATTAAAATTCTGAATTCAATGTCGTATGCTTTACCTTCCTCGTTTTGCAAAATCGCCGAAGCGACTCGCATGCGATCCTCTTCAACAACACAGGCCAAAAACGTTTCGGTAGTGACAGGCTCATCACTTGAAAGTCCGAATATTTCCCGCCAACGATTTGATACAGTAATATGTTTGTTAGGATTGCGTTCACCAAGAATGCGATCCCAGCCTGCAACTTGCCCTGATTCCACAATGCGGGCGTATCGCATTAGAGATGTATTTAGTTCACGGTTTGCATCTCGAGCACGGCCTTGAAAAACCTGATTGTTAGGACAATACTGTGTGCGCACATCTAAGAGTATGCATCTTCCGTAAGGTAGCCTTACAGGAATAATGTAAGTTGGATTCTTTGGAGCTTTACCAACTAAATACTTGGCTATGGTAGCTCTAGCATGCCGACGAGCAGATTTTGTTGCATAAATATCATAAATGGAATAAGCCGCACACAGCTCTTGCGGTATACCAAATAAATCTGAGGCACGCTGATCTATCTTTGTGAAATTTCCATCGATATCGTGCTCATAATGAAATTCATATTCGTTCGATAGCTTGAATTCATGTCCACCTAGCAGAGTCCTCATCAACCGTCGCTCGTTAGTTGTAAGGGGCGTAATTGCTTCAAATGATGTGTTGAGTGAGATATCTATTCTCAGTAACTTCCGAGGTGCGCCACCAATACCATCAGGCAAAGCAATTCTAACTTCTGAGATCCACTCTGCAAGGCGTTCATTTGCATTCGCGCGATGACGCCACACTCTTCTAACAGTGCTTCGTGATTGCTTAACAGGCGTGCCTAATTGCATCAGGCATTTTTCTTGTTGAATTTTAGAAAATTCAACATACCAGTCATCAAACAGATCTTTGTCGCAATATGGCCTATTGTACACTTTCGGCGTGTTGGGATGTGCAATTAATTTCATTATCTGATGACCGGGCACAGAATAACTCCCATCCTCATTGAGGATACTAACCTCCAATCCGATTAGCTGAGCCATCGCTGACACTTGCTCATTACTAGTCGAATTCGCAACTTGCATTATTAATTCAACAGGATCTAAGTTAATCTGTTCCATCTATAATACGCCAAATTGTACGTAAACATTAACATTATACATAAACACCTGATTTTGCCAAGAATTTTCTTGCATAATTTTATCTTTCACCTATTCGACTCACACTAAGTTACATAAGTTGGACCTTTATTGTTTATATCTTGAAAGATAAGACTTTTTAGAGGTTAATATATAGTTTTATGTCATAAGACATTTGGACATTTTTTCATTTGAGTATACTATTCAATCCAGAGTTTGTGAACTCTGGATTTATCATATTCCAACTGCAATTCACAGTATTTCATTAGCAGGTTGTTACACCAGTGTATTAGTAGTAAAGTAGTACAGTAGTAAAGTTTGAATTTTCTTCGATCATTTCTGAATTCTCACCTTCCCGTGGAGAGGAACTGCTTGATCGAATGGATGATGCTTTCGCGGTCGGGGATCTGGCTGAGGACGAGGTTGGGCTGGTCCTGGCTGAGGGCTTCCAGAAAGTGGATAAACTCTCCACTGCCGTAGGGGCTTTCGACCTGGCCATAGCCGAAAAGGTTCACTTTGGGCAGTAGTTGGTCGTACAGCAGGTTCAGGCAGCGCTGGACATCGTCGCTCCAGTTATCACCATCAGAAAAGTGGAAGGCATACAGATTCCACTCTTCTGGTGGGTAACGACTGTCGATAATTTTGTTCGCCAGACTGTAGGCACTGCTGATGCGGGTGCCCCCACTTTCGCGGGTGTGGTAGAACGTGTGTTCATCCACTTCCTTCGCATAGGCATCGTGGATGATGTAGACCTGCTCTACCCCCTGGTAGTGGGCCTTGATCCAGCTATCAATCCAGAACGATTCGATCCGCACAATCTCTTTCTGCTCGTCGGTCATCGAGCCGGAAACATCCATCATGTAGATGACGCACGCCACAGCGTCTGGTTTCTGCACCGTTTTCCAACTGCGGTAGCGTTTATCTTCCCGAATCGGGATGATTTTCGGATCGGTGGGGTTGTACGTGCCGGAGGCAATCTGGCGTTTTAACGCACTGCGGTAGGTGCGTTTGAAATGCCGCAGCGATTCCGGCCCCACGCGGCGAATGCTGGAATATTTATCTTTTTCGGTTACCAGGTTCTTTTTGCCACGTGGCTCGATGCGGGGCAATTGTAGTTCTTCGCCCAGAATGTCGGTTAATTCTTCCAGTGTAAGTTCCACTTCCAGAATGTGGCCGCCGGGCTGATCCCCCGCCTGGCCGGGTGCGTTGCCATCCTGATCCGGATCGGACAGTGGCTGGCCGACCTGACCTTCGCCGGAACCCACCCCACCGGAGCCTTTTTTGCCAAAACGGAACTGTGGAAGATTGATCGAGGGCAGTGGGATGCTGACCACGTCTTTCCCTTTCTTGCCAATCAGTTCGCCACGGGAAATATACTTGCCGAGGTTCGATTTGATTTTTCCACGCACTAATTTGTGGAAGCGCTGCAAGTCGCGTTCGATCTTTTTACCCATGGTGACGAGCACCTCGCATGATTGATGGTGGGATAAGAAGCGAATGTGGCAGGGTAACCCGCAGTGGTGAGAAGGATGGGGGTGCCCTGAGCCGCCCGGTACGATGCTTATGGCTGCACCTTCCGGCCTGACCAGGTTCACACTTTTCCGTCGGTCAGGCCCCCACCCATCTCACCACTGACGTGGTTATTTCTTGGTTTGACCGCGGGCGAAGATACTCGCCACATAGGTCAGCACGTCTGTCGCACTCGATTCATTGTAACCGTAATTCCGGATCAGCCGCTGCTTCACAATATCGATCTTTTCCTGCGTGGCTTTATCCACCACGTTGGAAACCAGTGAAGTCAGTTTGATGGTATCCTTCTGATCCTCAAACAGTTTCAGTTCCAGTGCCTTTTGCAGACGTTCATTTGTCTTATAGTCAAACTTCTTACCGTCAATTGCAAGAGCACCGATATAGTTCATGATTTCTCTGCGGAAATCCTCTTTTCTGGTCTCTGGGATGTCGATTTTCTCCTCGACCGACCGCATCAGGCGTTCATCCGGCTCTTCATAAGCACCGGTGTAACGGTTGCGAACTTTTTCGTGCTGAGTATACGCCTTTACATTATCGATGTAGTTGCCACACAGTCTGGTGAGAGCTTCTTCATCTGCAGCAATCGCCCGCTGTACCTCGTTCTTCACAATATCTTCATATTCCTCTTTCACGCTGGCAATCAGCTCGCGGTAGTGCTTCAGCGTTTCCTCATCCGTAATCAGTGCGTGGTGCCGCAGGCCCTCTTCCAGCTCTTTCAGCACCATGAACGGATTGAGATTATCCTCATCCGGGTGGGCCACCAGGGCGTTGGAAATCTTGTCCTGAATGTACCGTGGGGAAATTCCCGTCATCCCTTCGTTGGGCGATTCCCGCCGAAGATCCTGAATGCTGTCTTCGGTGAAACCGGGAAGGGTTTTTCCATTATAAAGTTTTAATTTTTGCATTAACGACAATTGGTGGTTCTTCGGTGGATCCAATCGCGTCAGCACGGCCCACATGGCTGCAATTTCAATCGTGTGGGGGGCAATGTGCTTGCCCATCACCTTCTGAACATTAAAATCCTTTTCATAAATACGCACCTCATCCCGCAGGCGGGTGACATAAGGCACATCAATTTTGACGGTTCTGTCCCGCAATGCTTCCATGAATTCGTTGTTCTGCAGCCGTTTATATTCGGGTGCATTGGTATGACCAAGTATTACTTCATCGATGTCAGTCTGGGCAAACTTCTTCGGCTTGATCTTGTGTTCCTGCGACGCACCCAGCAGGTCGTAAAGGAAAGCCACGTCCAGTTTCAGCACTTCGATGAATTCCACCAGCCCACGGTTGGCGATATTCAATTCCCCGTCAAAATTAAACGCACGTGCGTCGGAATCGCTGCCGTATTCTGCAATTTTGCGGTAGTTGATATCCCCGGTCAGTTCCGTGGAGTCCTGATTTTTCTCATCTTTCGGCTGGAAAGTTCCGATGCCGATCCGATCCTGTTCCGAAAGCAGCACGCGGAACACCACAATATCTTCCATTACTTTGAGCCAGTCGCCGTTGTACTGCTTCATCCGTTCCATGAACATCTGGCGGCAGAATGGGCAGAGGTCCCCACTGATGGTAATGTGGTGGTTTCCCTGCTTGTTGGCGTTCAACTGTTCCAGCACGCGAGCCCGCTGTTCTGTGGGAATTAAGTGCAGTGGTTCTTCATGCATGGGGCACTTCTGCACCGTGCCATCAGGCATTTTCCATCCATAACTATATAATTGACCACTATCAGAGCGGGAATAATCTTCTAATCCTCGTTTGAGCAAACGAGCGATTGTGCTTTTTGCCGATCCCACAGGACCGTGCAGCAACAGCACCCGTTTTTCGGTGCCATAGCCCTGTGCGGCTGATTTGAAGGTGTTCACCAGTTGCTGCAGGGTGCGGTCGATTCCGTACACTGCTTCCCCCAGGCGGGCACCATATTCGGTAAAAAATTTGTAACGAGTTAGTTTTTCTTTGTTTTCGTAACTTTCATCTGTTCCGTGGGACATAATCATGTCGTACAGACGCTGATACGCTGTCCGTGTGACCTGGGGATTTTCCACCACAATATCCAGGTATTGGGCAAAAGTTCCTTCCCAGTGCAGCTTCTGAAAATCGAAAATATCGCTTTCTGTGCGTAATCCTGCCAGAATGGCTGTGCCGTTGATGCTCATTATTGTTCTCCTCGTTCCTGGCGCACTCGCACCTGCAAGACGATTCCCACGCGTTGTGTCAATTGTTTTCGGGTAGGAAAACCCGTCGGCGGTGCGGGGGTTCAAGATTGCGTTCCACCAGTATCCTTATGAGATGAAACGCCTTATCCATTTTACCTTGTTCTGGCTCGATAAGAAAAGGGCAAAACAATCTTTGTCTATGGGATTGCCCGGAAAATCATTAAAATCGTTGCCACAAAACGGTGAAATCGCACCACCAGTACCCTATTAGATAGTTCGGACTGGCCGTCGGTTCATTTTCGTCGCAAGTTTCCAAATCGAGGTGCGTTCTCATGAAAATGGCCCCCACGTGCGTCGGGCTTGACCAAATGTCCAAGATAGATTCAGATACACGAAATTGTTTTCAAAGGAGTGAATCATGAAAAATATGTTCGCACTGGTGGGAATGGCCGCACTCGCATTTGCAGGTGCGGGCTGGTACCTCGGCTGGTACAACATTTCCCGCAAATCGAATGAAACCGGCAAACAGGACATTGCTGTTGAATTAAATACGGGCAAAATCCTGGAAGATGGCAAAAAAGGCCTCGAAAAAGCCAAAGACGTGGTAGAAAACCTCGCCTCGAAGAAAGATGCACCCAAAGAGCAGGGACCAGCCAGTAGTTTTTTCCTGCCCGCCAATGAAGAAAAATCGTCCGGTGGCTGGCGAAAAATTGACGATAATGCACCTGAAGTGAAAGTTCCCCAACTGACAGTGCCAAGACAATAATATTGCAATATTATATTTTTGAAATGCTGCAATATTGCGAATTAAGTTGAATCGGGTTGTGATAAAAGCATTGGGTTCTCTTGCTGGATGGTGCAACAACCGTCATTCCCGCGAAGGCGGGAATCCAGTCTAGAAACACGAAGTGTACCTAATGAACTGAAACCCACCGCGGAACGTCATTCCCGCGAAAGCGGAAATTTACTGCAGAAACTCGAAGTGGCATCGTTGTGCGGTTTGCTACTTTGCGGTCAAATCACCGTCTTGTCGCACAAATCGCTGTCCTGCAGATCAGTCACAAACATATGACCAGGTGCGTGGGTGATTGCAAATGGTAACCGGGCCTGTTGCAGCACCGATTGTGGGGTAACACCGCACGCCCAGAATACGGGAACTTCGCCAGACGAAATGGGCACCGCATCCCCGTAATCCGGCTGGTCAATGCTTGAAATCCCTAATTTGGCTGGTTCACCGATCTGAATTGGCCTGCCATGGGCCAATTGGTAATGCCCACAGATTTCGGAGGCTTCTTTTGCCTGTTGAGGGGTCATTGGTCGCATCGACACCACCATTTTGCCGGCAAAACGCCCCACTGGCTGGCAATCGATGTTCGTGCGATACATGGGCACGTTCAAATGCTGGTCAATATGTCGCACCGGCACACCTGCTGCCAACAGTGCGTTTTCAAAAGTGAAAGAACAACCTAACAGAAAGGTTTGTAAATCGTCCCGCCACCAGCAGGAAATTTCAGCGGGCTCTGCGGTGCATTCTCCGTTCAGCCAGATTCGATAGCGTGGCAGGTCGAAACGCACATCTGCACCCGGTGCGGTGCGTACTGGTTCCACGCACCCAGGTGGGAGAACTTCCAGCAGGGGGCACGGCTGGGAATTCATGCGACAGAACTGTTCAAAATCGGCAGCAACCTCAGCGGGCAAGCAGACCAGGTTCGCCTGAACATACCCAGGTGCCATCCCTGGCGTGGGACCCCGCAGTTCACCCGTGCGGCAAGCCAGGCGAACTTCATTTCCCGTCTGAAAATTGGTGGGTTGCATAGAAAATTGTGAAAAAAGAATGAGAATCAGGCGATGCCATCACGCAGCTTCATGCTGATGTACTTGGTTTCCAGGTAGGCCTCCAGCCCTTCGTGAGCCAGTTCACGTCCCAGACCACTTTCTTTCATCCCACCGAATGGGCACTGTGGGGTCGCAGGTACGGGATCGTTCATGCCGATAATACCCGCTTCCAGCCCTTCCGCCATTTGCCACATGGTGCTCAGATCGTTCGTAAACACATACGCTGCAAGACCATACACCGATTTGTTGGCCATTTGCAGCACTTGTTCGGTCGATTCGAACTCCATGATGGGCATTACAGGTGCGAATGGCTCTTCAGTCAGCACGCGGCACTCCTCGTTCAGCCCACTGAGGATCGTGGGTTCAAAAAAGTACCCTTTGTTGAACCGTGTACTGCGATCCCCACCTGTTTCGATGGTGGCGCCTTTGCTGGCGGCATCATCAATCAGTTGTTTGGTGCTTTCGAGGGCTTTCGCTTCGAACATCGGCCCCACTTCAATGCCGGTGTCCAGGCCGTTGCCGATTTTCAGGTTCTTTGCTGCCTGAATCGCCACTTCCATGAATCGTGCTTTGATGTCGCGGTGGACATAAAAACGACTGGGGGAAATACAGACCTGCCCATTATTGCGGAACTTACCGATCACGGCCGCTTTTGCAACCAGTTCCGGATCAGCATCGGGAAACACAATGAACGGTGCGTGCCCACCAAGTTCCAGGCTGAGGCGTTTCACCTGATCGGCCGCACGTCGCATCAACTGTTTGCCCACGTTGGTGCTGCCGGTGAAGCTGATTTTTTGAATTTTGCGATTTTCCAGAAATTCATCCGCAATCTGGCTGGCTGGGCCAATAATCAGATTGGCAACACCCGCCGGCAAGCCCGCATCGATCAAACAATCAAATACATTAATGAGTGACAGTGGGGTCTGGCTGGCCGGTTTGCAAACAATAGTGCAGCCTGCCGCCAGAGCGGGGGCAATTTTGCGTGCCTGCAACGTAATAGGGAAGTTCCAGGGGCCAATCGCACCCACCACACCCACGGGGTGCTTGATGGTCATGTGGCGTTTCCCTGGGGCACTGTTTGGGATCACCTGACCGTAAGCCCGCTTTCCTTCCTCGGCAAACCACTCGAAGGTATCGGCAGAGTGCAGCACTTCCGCTTTCGCTTCGGGCACTGGCTTGCCTTGTTCCATTGTCAGCGTGCGGGCGATTCCATCCGCACGCTCCCGCATCAGGTCGGCGGTTTTCTTCAGAATTTTGGCCCTGTCATAGGCGGTCAATTTCCGCCAGCCCACCATTGCCTGGTAGGCAGCATCAATCGCGGCAGTGCAATCGGCTCGGGTACCCATCGCTACTTCGCTGATACTTTCTTCCGTGGCGGGGTTAATGACCTGCAAACGCTCCCCACTGCTCGAATCGACCCACTTGCCGTTGATATACAGTTGGCGGTAGGTTCCCGTAGACAGGGCTTCGGTTGTGTTCGACATTGAAAAAATACTCCTGGCTGAAAGATATCAGATAGTTTATGATGCCCACCGGGAAATAGCGAAAGTGGCACCCGCTTCCGGCTGGTGAACAAGAAAAACCTGCAGCAGGTACCACGTACCACTGCGACAGTTTTTGCGAAATGCGGTCGCAGACATTTGCATTTTGGATAACAGGTGACGTGATCGCCTAGTTGATCGTACTTTGTCCAAAAACTTCGGACTTCCCGCCCGGCGAGAAATGTGTGGGTTCTACCGAACACCACCTACCGCGGCGTCAATCGAGTCGTAGTACTGAAAACGACATATGGTGCTGAGGTCAGGTGCAACCACTTATTTGGCAATTGCCTAGGTGAAGATGGCAACAGGTAGAACTTGAATAACTGGCCCCCTGATTTCCCATTCGAATTTGGGAAGTCGCAAAGCCTGCATTTCTGGCTCCTCAAATGCGGTCGCAATCTGGCCAAGCACAGAATCAGGTAGACATCCAATAGCCGTGTTTCGATTCAAGCTAATCGCTTCGGTGTCTCCATGTATCGCACGAGTCACTTTTCCGACGACACGGAATGTGCCATCTACCAAGTCAGACATCGATGGGTCGTTCAAGAATTGCTTTTCTAAGGTGATGATACAACGGTACTTAGAATCCAAGGGCGCGGTAGTTAAGTCGGATGTTGTTCCACCCTTCATTGCGGACAACATTGCCTGCATTTGCTTCTTCATCTTCGTCAGATCATCCGTCTTATTTGCAGGGGATTTTCCTTTGCCAAATTTACCTGAGTCCGAAGTAAACGCACTATGAATATCGAGGACTTCGAGAAAAGTATCAAGAGTCTTTATCAAGGGGTTAGGCTGCATCCTCGCGGAGAATTCGACTATATCACCAGGGTTAAGCTTAAGCGTTGCGGAATCCGTTTGGAGCCAATTCTTCCCTCTGAGCAATGCACGTAGGTGCATGAATAATGAGGCTGGCGTATGAATGCGATCCTCACTTCGCGTTGTATTTGACTCTCCTGCAGCTTTTGTCGAAGCTTTGCCAGAGAAATCAATCCTGAGGAGTGATGATAATACCTTGCTTAGGCCAAAACTTCCGCTTGCTTCGGTGGCGGTTTCGCCGGTCACTTTTTGGGTTTCGGAGATCTTAGTCACCTCGGCTAATCCACCTTGTAGTGAAGCAACGAAATCGAAGACTACACGTTGATTCAGGTAGACCGGAATAATAAGGTGATCGGAATTTTCCATATTCGCCTCGACACGGCAGATAATCATGCCACCGAAGGGATCCGCGATTGAGCAGAGTCGCGAACGTGGATACGAAGCGATTCCTGCTCCAATCGCTTGCTTAGGGCGCCTGTGGCCGTCACTTTTAGTATATGCTCAATCGCGGACCCATTAACATGTCCGCGCCGATTATCTTCGACAAAAGAATCCGCGCGGCGATTCTTACTTCTTTCTATAGTCCCGCCTACGCGGGAATGACGGTTGTTACACAACCGTCTTAAGGAGAATCTCGAAGTACAATCAATCAATCAATCAATCAATCAATCAATCAATCAACTGGTGCCCACCTGAAATCGTCATTCCCGCGAAAAGTATCCATCGTTCTCTCACTTCCTCAATCAAAATCTATGCAGTCATTCTTGCACTTCCGTTCCATCGCCAGATGCGTTGGGACCTTGTGTAAGTCGGTCCGCCAAAGAACGAATCTCATCTTCCATCACAAGCCGAGATAACCATTCAGCAGGGATGCCAGTCTCGCCATAGTACGCTCCTGCAATCGAGTGCAACCGGTCATTCGGGAGGGTTGGGTAACTGATTTAGCAAATTGGGGTGTAAAAAGATGGGTCTTTCTGCGATATCAGGGGTTCTGACAACCAAACATCGCAGGAGACCCAATAATGATTATCCCAGACACATCTTCTTCAATCAACCCCAACTTCCTGTTTGGCCTATTTGATCGACTCGCATCAGAAGTCAATCGTGCTGTACAGGAATGCATGCCGATTCGTGATTTCGAGCAACATGTTCAACAATCGGTTGCTCAAATTGGTGCTTCAGCAATCTCGTTGTACCTGGAAATGCTTGGCGATGGCGACGTGGGAGAAAAGATCCAGACAGAAACAGGTGAAGTGCTTCATCGCAGCGAAGAACCCCGACAACGGTCCATCCGAACGATCTTTGGTGAGCATCGGTTTGAGCAGTATGTTTATGGCGTCGATCTTGGCCGCAAGATTGATTTGTATCCTGTGGATGTCATGATTCAGATGCCAGCAAACACATATTCTCCGTGGTTTCGCGAGGTCATGCATTATCTCAGCACAAAGATGTCGTATCAGGAATCATCAGATGTGATTTCTTTGTTGTATCTGCAAAAGAGTCCGGTCGATACTCTGGAACGAAATATCCACAATCTGAGTGAATCTGCAGAACAGTTTCTGAATGAGATCCCAATTCCTGCACCAACAGCAGAGGGAAAGATTCTGGTGGTGAGTGCCGATGCCAAAGGAGTCCCCATGGTTCGCAAGACGAAGGCGATTCCAGCGTTTGATCAACGGTATTTTCCTGGTAATCGGCGTATGGCGACGCTGGCGACCGTATATTCCGTGAATGAATATTTTCGAACGGCTGAAGAGATTGTCGCAGCGTTATTTCGAGAAAACTCGAATCGTGAGGAGAAACGCCCCGAACCGGTGGGCAAAGTGGTTGCGGGATTTTTGTCGCAATGTGATGCGGAGGGGGTGCTGATCAGAGGCACGCACCACGCGATGGTGTGGGCAGCAGAACAGGTCGAACGTCGCCACCAATCAGGTCAGCCTTTGGTACGGCTGATGGATGGTCAGACCAGTTTGTGGGAAGCATCTGATGTCAATTTCGATTCATACGAAACAATTGATATCCTGGATATCATTCATGTTGCCAGTTATGTGTGGGATGCGGCAAAAGTGTTTGAGTCTCACCGTGAACATCAGGAAGCGTTTGCTCGAGACCGCCTATTGAGAATCCTGAAGGGAGATGTGAAAAGTGTGGTTTCGGGAATCCGTCAGAAAGCGACAAAAAGCGAATTGAAAGCAGAAAAGTTAAAGAAGATTAATCAGGTTTGCAACTACTTTGAAAAGAACTACCACCGGATGAGATATGACAGCTATTTGCAGCAAGGGCTGCCGATTGCAACTGGGGTGATTGAAGGGGCTTGTCGGCACCTGGTGATGGATCGAATGTGCCGCACGGGAATGAGATGGAAAACGAAAGGGGCCCAGGCAATGCTACACGCCCGAGCAATTGATCTGGCAGGTCGAACCAGAGATTTTCATATTTACCTGGCTAACCAGGAATACCAAAGAACAGACAGGTTCCGCAAACAGCTCAATCTGTCCCACTTATTACCCTTGCCCGGATGACCGGTTGCACTCCCTGCAATCTGCCCACAAACCGCACCAGTAGTATCCGCATCATCGCCAAGATTCACAGCCCGAAAAGTTGCATCTTTGTAAGATTCAGAATTGTAGAAGCACCATGCTGATGCTTCCAGGCAATGAATGACATAACCTGTGCCGAAAATCTCGTTCACACTTTTATGGCGATAGTCCCCTGCAGCGATCGAGCGAACTTTCGATGTCTGGTAGTCTGAAAGCCGATGTGAGAACAAAATTTCGTCTTTGCTACCACCTGAAAGTGCAATACAAATCATCGAAGCAAGCAATTTACAGGCTTCAATGCATTCTGGTGCACCGTGTGTTGTGCGAGAGCTCTCACCAGCCCAGTAAATTGCCGCATTTCTATCGGGATAAAAAAATAATGGAACTGGTGCCAGCCTCATGATGCACCCATTTCCGGCAGATTGTGGTTCGGTTCTTCCACTGTATGGGTCGCTAGACTGCTGGTATCTCACCAGTGCACCACGAACGGTAAGTCCAATATCGAAACAACGTCCTGTACTGCTCATGTAGCCAGTATCATACCACTGGCAGTAACGCTTCATCTGATCTGAAGGATCGAAGTGTCCAACTTCCACGAGGCTACTCGCAAGGCAGAGAGCCATTGAAGTATCGTCTGTCCAGGCACCTGCCGGCAGGTTGAATGGTCCCCCACCAATCATATCGGTCACTGGTGGAAAACTACCCCGTTCGCAGAATTCAACGGTAGTACCAACTGCATCACCACATGCTAGTCCGAGCAGGCAACCTCGCATTCTTGTGTTGATATCCATTGTGCTTTCACTTCATCAATTCAAATTGTGCAGTCATTCTTCCTCTTCCACAACATCGTCCGGTGGGGCGTTGGGATCCGGTTTTACCCAGATGGCAAGAACGTTGCGGCCGTAGGTTCGAATATCCCATTCTTCGCCGGGCAGTTCTGTAATATCGAAATTATCTTCTGCCTGAACCGTCACCGTGGAATCGATCGCCACTTTTTCCATCAGTTCGGCAATCAGTTTGATGAATTCCTCTTTCTTGTTCGTCAAATCAGGAAACGGTGGGCTGACAAACACATTTACCGCTTCCTGGGGTGCCATCCAGCGTTCCACCCAGCGGTAGACATCCGCCTTCAGCACAAGGCCCTGCTGGTCGATTTTCAATAACCGCATGTTATCGTTCAGGCTGTCCACCAGGTGGCGATCATGTTCAATAAAGGTTGCCTCGGTGGCTCCTCTGCTGACTGCTTCCAGGCCGTGGATGCCGGTACCCGCAAAGACATCAAAAAAGTGCCGATCCGGGATTGCATTACCCATGATGCTGAAATAAGCCTCCCGCACCCGCATTGGGGTGGGACGCAGGGTATCCTGCACGAGACATTGAATCCGGCGTCGGCGTAATTTGCCGGCAATAATTTGAACTTCAGCCTTCGCGGGTTTCATCGACTTGACCATCATGTAGCGTGTTTTCCCCACCGACACTGCGGTGGCGTTTCTGGTTCACTTGGTTGTTTTTTGGGTCATTTCCCAATACGGATAACGATACGTCTTCGCTGGGCGAAAGATTGTATGTTCCCCAGCCAGTTCGTGGGGCAGTTCCAACTGTCCTGTCAATGCCCACTGTTCGGCGATGTCGCAGGCCAGATTCATTGTAGCTTCCACTTTCAGGCGGTAAGGTTCTAATTCTTCCAGCCCCAGCTTGGGCGGCACCGCAATCGGTGGCATCATTACCATTCGCCAGCGAGAAAAGGGTTTGGGAATCGCAAAGCGATCCCAGCTTTTCGCCCGAAACAGGGTCGGTCCCCCCAAACCTACTGGTACAATCGGTATCCCACTTCGGGATGCCAGATAGACCGATCCCGCCTGACAAACCCGCCTTGGCCCACGTGGGCCGTCGGGCGTAATGGCGAAATGGCGAGAATGACCATCCCGCAGCATTTTCAGCAGGGCAACCGTTCCCCCACGGGTGGATGAACCTCGAATAGCACTAAAGCCAAACTGCTGAATGATCTGGGTAATTAATTCGCCATCAGCATGTTGTCCCACCAGCACCGACGTTTCCGGGTGGGCACAGTAAAACGCTGGCAGCAGAATATATTCGTGCCAGAACGCATAAATGAACCGCGAATCGCCAATAAGGTAAGGGCGATCGTTCATCAGATATTGATCGCCAGACCATGCAGCAAAGCTCATGGTCCGCATCCAGCGACTAATCAACGGACTGACCCAGCGAACCAGGCGTTCGATACTTTTCGGGTCGCGAATCTTCATGAGGAGTGTACCAGCCACTCTCCATGAAACACCTCCACGGCTGGGCCAGTCATGTAGACATTACCATCATGTTCCGACCATTCAATATCCAGTTCGCCACCCAGCAACTGAACGGTGGTGCGGCGTTCCAGACGATCTGTCAGAATCCCCGCAACGACCACGGCACAGGCACCGGTGCCACAGGCCATGGTTTCCCCACTGCCACGTTCCCAGACTCGCATCTTCACCATCGAACGGTGCTTCACCTGCACAAATTCCACATTGACTTTTCTGGGAAACGCAGAATGAACTTCGATTTTCGGCCCGATCTGGTGCACATGCTCATCGGTGATTTTGTCGACAAAGATCACCGCATGGGGATTGCCCATCGAAACCGCATTCACCAGTAGCGTATTCCCCGCTTCGTATTCCAGTACCTGGTTCAGTGGGGGATTTCCAGACAAAGTGGTGGGAATGGCTGCCGCATCCAGAATCGGCTTGCCCATATTCACACGCACGCGATGGGCGATGCCATTTTCCGCTTCGATTCCCACCGTCAGAACACCGTTGCCGGTTTCAATTGACAGCAGATCTTTTTTGGCAATATCGTGGTCGTACACATATTTGGCGACGCACCGCAAACCGTTGCCACACATTTCCGCTTCGGAACCGTCCGCATTGAACATTCGCATGCGGGCATCGGCTTTGTCCGATTTACCAATCAGAATCAGACCATCGCTGCCCACGCCAAAGTGGCGGTTGCTCATCTGAATGGCCAACTGGGATGGATCGGTGGGTAATTTTTCGCGAAAGCAATCGACATACACATAATCGTTGCCCGCACCCTGCATCTTGGTAAAACGCATAACCTTCTCGCTCTTATTCCCACTCTATTGTAGCTGGTGGCTTGCTGCTGATATCGTAAACCACGCGATTCACACCGCGTACACTGTTAATAATGCGGGTCGAAACCTTCGCCAGCAATTCATACGGAAGTGGGGACCAGTCTGCCGTCATGAAGTCGTGCGTCTGCACCGAACGCAGCGCCACCACATTTTCATACGTGCGGCCATCACCCATCACACCCACCGATTGAATGGGGAGCAACACCGCAAACGATTGCGATGTCTGCCGATACCAGCCACTGGAGTGCAGCTCATCCATAAAGATTTCGTCTGCCTGGCGTAATACATGCAGCCGTTCTTCCGTTACTTCCCCCAGGCACCTGACCGCAAGGCCCGGTCCGGGGAATGGGTGCCGCCACACGACGGTATCCGGCAGGCCAAGTTGTTCGCCCAGTTTGCGAACTTCGTCTTTGAACAGGTCCCGCAGTGGTTCGATCAGTTCAAAACCCAGTTCGGCGGGCAATCCCCCCACGTTATGGTGGGCTTTAATTGTTGCAGCAGGCCCATCGGGTGTGCCACCACTTTCAATCACATCAGGATAAAGCGTTCCCTGTGCCAGAAAGCGGGCATCCTGAATCGATTTCGCTTCCTGTTTGAATACTTCGATGAAGTGGTGGCCAATTCGGATTCGCTTTTCCTGCGGATCGGTGACGCCTTTCAACGCATCCATAAAGCGAGCCTGGGCGTCTGCAACGTGCAGATCGGCATGGAACCAATCGCGAAACGTGTGGCAAACACTTTCCAGTTCGCCGGTACGCAACAGGCCATTATTCACGAATATACAGGCCACTTGTGGGCCGATTGCCTTCACCAGCAGTGCGGCAACAACAGATGAATCAACGCCACCAGACAGGCCACAAATCACGCGGGAATTGCCTACCCGTTGGCGGATATCTTCGATGCTGCGTTCAATCAGCGTCTGCATTCGCCATAGACCCTGGCACCCGCAGATGTCGTACAGGAAATTCCGCAGAATATTACTGCCCAGTGGGGTGTGGCTGACTTCCGGGTGAAATTGCAGGCCATAGTACGGCTTTTTGCGATGTTTGACCGCAGCCAAAGGACAGGTGGGGGTATTTGCCAGCACTTCCAGGTCGGCGATCGATTCTTTTACCTGATCGCCGTGGCTCATCCAGACAATTGTTTCGGCAGGTAGCCCCGCCAGCAAAGAGCTATGGTTCAGAATCTGAATGGCGGCACGTCCGAATTCGCGTTCTTTAGCACGTGCCACTTCCAGGCCCATTGCCTGGCACATGATCTGCATACCGTAGCAGATCCCCAGGATGGGCAGGTCAAGCTGCAGGATTTCTGGATCGATCTGCGGGGAACCTTTCTCATAAACAGATGCTGGCCCACCGGAAAAAATGATTCCCCGTGGGTTGAGTTCCCGCACGCGTTGTGCAGTGAGATCGTGCCGCACAATCTGGCAGAATACGTTCAGTTCCCGCACACGACGTGCAATGAGCTGGGCGTATTGCGAGCCGAAATCAAAAATGAGAATCAGTTCACTTTCAGGAGATGCCACCATCTGCGTGCCGTTCCACAATACAGGAAACATGCCATTATAGAAGTTTTTGGCACAGGCCAATGGTGAAAACGGGAAAGCACCGGAAACCGCACAACATTCAAATGAGTGTCAGTGTTCCACGTGGAACGTTTTGGTATTTTCTGAAATTTGAGGAAATAGATGAAATTGTGCAGAGCACACGCCCTTTAGGGTGCTGTTGGTCGATGAGAGCACCTTCCGGATATTCGCTGCGTACTCCGGATCTCCCTGGGCCGAAGCAAGTGCCTATAGTGGCTCCGTTGCATGCGGTGGTTATGCAACCCATTCACGGTTAACTTGGGGCCGGAACTCGGAAACAAACGAACGCCGAGCTTCACGGTTTAGAAACGCCGCACCCCAATCTGGAATGCAGATGGTATCATGCCGAAAGAATGGCCCATACCCAGCGGGAAAGTCACGACACAAAGGAAAACGAAAAGAGGTATCCAGTTCGACATCGTTGAATTGCAGGCCGTTGACTGTTCGATTCAAGTGATCGTGGAAGTCACAACGCAAACAAATATGGTGGCCGAGCATGTGCCACAGAAAGTCAGTAAACGTGTTAGCGACCAGCACGTGATCGCCGTTGATTACGTCTGATTTGTCGATTCCGTAATCCAGAAAGAGGTCAAGACAGGACTCAAAGTACACGGGTGGATTCGGCTTGAGTTCATCACCCTCGTACACGAAGCAGTAGAAGGTGTCTTGGTTTTCACCCCAGATTCTGAACCTGCCAGAATGCTCGCGGCACCTTCGTATCGGCATAACGTAGTCCTGCGCAGTCTGATCGTCTGCGGACGGGTGTTGACCCAATGCTTCAATAACAGCAATCACGGTGCGTTCAGCTACGTCGATCGGTGTCTTGAACCAGCGATTGAAGTACGCTATCGGCTCAATCTTCGTGGTTTCCATGTTGCTGCATCACACCCAAATCACCGGGTTGCCGCCAGTGATATTGAGTTCAGATCCGACCCGGACGGCAACCCCGGTGCATTCGATTGTTATTCAACTTTAGAAATCAAGCCACGATTCTGATTCGATGATCCCAGATGTGTCTGTTGTCGCTTCATCGATTGTTGTCAGGTTCTGTAGAAACGCCTCATAGGAGAGCCATGAAAACAATTCCCGACGCGCGTCATCGATCATCTGGACAGTGCCGCTTTCGGTGTTCAAGCAAATCAAATCGTGCCAGTTGCCATAGAACGGTAGCAGGTTCGTTGGCACGTTCCATTCGGACTTTATCTGCTGCCCGTGCTCGATTTCAGATTTCGTCCAGAACGAATGATACAAACAACAAGCTTCGGAATCAGTCCGAACAGCATTGTACTTGGCATTCAGCTCACTTGCCGCCGCGAGAAACGCGAGTTGTTCGTCCGATTTCGGCATTGGTGTCACTTTTGTCGCCGAAGGGGGGCCGCGATTGAGCAGAGCGCAGAGTGGACACGAAGTGATTCCTGCTCCAATCGCTCACTTAGGCCGCTTGCGGCAGTCACCTTTAGTATATGCTCAATTGCGGACTCGTTAAGTCAGCCGCAGGCCCGGCTTAACAGATCAAAGTTCAATGGCCGGCACCGCGCCAACCAAAGTTGAGTTTACCAGAACGCACAACTCGGGTCCGATCCATTGCCGCGTTTGGTTATGCGGCTGGCCGGTAATCCGTTATTCTCGCTGCAGATCCCGGAAGCGATCGCCATACAAAAGTTGATGACGCGATTGTGCGTCTGCCCATGTCTGCGGGAATGTCCCACGCTCAAGCACGACTTCCTCGATTGCTGCTCCGACCTGCCGAGCACAGATGTTCGGGCCAACTTTGCCGACACCCGTTCCGAGGCCCGGAAAGGCAACCGTACGCACGACACTCGCTACCGGTTCACCGGCGAATGGACCATCGACGAAACGCTGATGCTTAATCAGCAGGAGTGCCGCGCGTGCAGCGAGATAAGGATTTACCGTATCCCGAAGAATCATCGGCACGCGCATCGTGGGCGCTGCGATTACGAATGGAATACGAGCATCGTCCGTAGGAATTATCTCTGCCTGACCGACAACCAGCTCACCGTGGTGTCGTGTCCGAATGGTGTCCTGCAGCCGACGTTGTACTTGCCATCCGAAATGTTGCGAGTACAGATGGTCGATACCTCCATCCATGAACCCGAAACTGTTGGCCGGACTGACAATTGCATCGCAATGAACATCGAGAATCGACCCGCGATGGACGGTGACGCCTTCAAGTTGGGCGCAGAACCGCTCCCACGCTTCCGCGAGTTCCGATTCGACAGATGCAAGGACGATGTTCAGCCGCATAACTATCATTAAATCGAATTGATTTCTATGCTGTCAAAGATTCTGTCTATCACTTTTTGTGTGTCCTGGACCAATACGCGTGAAAAAGTGGAACATGAGGGACGCCTCATTACTATACAGTTTACTCAGTAGTTTCATGGGTTGTTAAGAAAAAACCGGACTGCGATCTAGAAACAATCAGGACACAAAACTTCCTGGATTCCCGCCTGCGCGGGAATGACGTTGTTGGATTCATTCAGATGATGGTTATAGTTCGGTCTTTTTGAACTGGATTCCCGCCTGGGCGGGAATGACGTTGTTGTTAAGGATCAGTTTTTGGTTGTAGGTTGACTTTTTCTGCTCGGGAATGACGAACTTCAGTATTTCATTGCTCCTTCGCGACTTTGCGGTCAATTTTAATTCAAGAAATTCCCTTGCTCGACGAACCGCTGGCGAAGCCGTTCCACGGTTCTAGTCCGACACGAAAACGCCTCGGCAATACGCTCATCAGTCCAATTCGGACCATCGGCATCTGCCTTCAGCAGGATCTGAGCACGTCGAACTTTCTGCCCGGTTCCCTTCAACTTCTTGACGACACTCTGAAGCTCGACTCGTTCTTGCTTTGTCAGTCGAATGATATACAACTTCCGCATGGCACCCACCTTGTACCATGCAGTATCGCAGATTTGACTGGAATTGCCAATCCGACTTTTTAGATGTGACAAAGCACTAGTATTACGAATGATCCAAACGGTACAAAGCGACTTCGCTTCACCGCTCCCGATGGGAAAAATAAAACGATTCGACTGGGAAAGTGTGATAAACGAACGGCAGAGACAGTTTGTCGCCATGTGGAATCGCTGCTGACTTCGAAGATCAGCGGTCAGCCTTTGCTGAGGGAAACCGCTGTCTGGTTAAGCAGCATTGCAGATCCGTTGAAATCAAAACTGGTAGCCGTGGGATTGATTGAGAAACAGGAATCGACAATCATTCGGTTGGGTGATTTCCTGGAAAAGTTAATTGAATCGAGAACTGATTTAAAGCAACGAACGGTCATCAAATATCGAGATACCAGTAACAAACTGATCAGCTATTTTGGTAGTGAAAAACCAATCGAAGAGATCAACCCGATTGATGGAGATGAATTTCGGCGATGGTTGCAAACGAATCTGGGTGATAACACTGTTTGCAGATGCTGTGGTCGTGCCCGTGAATTTTCCCGCTACGCAGTTCGGAAACGACTTCTAAGTACCAACCCCTTTGCAGAGATGAAACGACTGAACGTCCAGCCTAACCGAAGTCGCGATTACTTTTTATCAATTGAAGATGCGGCAAAAATTCTGGACGCCTGTCCCAATGCCCAATGGCGATTGATCTTCGTTCTGTCGCGATTTGGTGGATTACGGTGCCCTTCAGAACATCTGGAACTGACATGGGACGATGTGGACTGGGAAAAGAACCGGTTACGGGTTCGTAGTCCGAAGACAGAACACTTTGAAGGGAAAGGTGAACGGATCATCCCAATGTTCCCAGAAATCCGCACCGAACTGGAAATGGTGTTTGAGCAGGCAGAACCTGGGGCTGTGTATGTGATTACCGACTATCGCAGCACGAATCAGAACTTACGTACACAGTTCACCAGGATTATCCGGAGGGCAGGATTGGTTCCGTGGGAGAAACTGTTTCAGAATCTCAGGGCAAGTTGCGCGACAGAATTAGTGAAAGAACATCCACAACATGTGGCCAGCGCCTGGTTCTTGGTCCGGTCTGAATATTTCAGACACCTTTGAGCCGGGAACTTCAATTCAGTGTTATCATACCCCATCGGGATGTGGCGTACAAGCCCGGCAAGTCGATGATGTTCAGAGCGTGTGCTCGGCTCGATGGTTCGTGTGGGTTCAGGAGCGATTTCGGCCCTTTCGTTTGGTGACAACCTTTTCCGTTACTGATTTGGTTGATCCCGTTGGGACGGCTGGTGCCACTGCCGACTCCTGACGCCCATCCCATTTTCATGAGGTCAGCATGAACCGAACACAGGAAAAAGTGAAAAATCAGTCCGAAGCCGCTGCAAAACTGGCGGCGTTGCCGATTGCCAATCGCCACGCCGCCGGCATTGATGTGGGAGACCGTACCCATTGGGTATGTGTCGAAGCCACGCCAGATCGTACCATTCTCATCCGCGAGTTTCCTGCACATACCCCGGGCCTACATCAAATGGTCGAATGGTTGCAGTTCTGTGGAGTCACCACGATTGCCATCGAAGCCACAGGTGTTTATGGCCACGTATTATTCCTCACGTTGCTCGAAGCTGGTTTTCATGTGGTGATGACTTCCGCCAAGTTTGCCCGGCAGATTCAGGGCCGACCCAAAACAGACAAGCTTGATTGCCAGTGGTTACAGCGTCTGCATCGGCATGGTCTGTTGCCTGCCGTGTTTCAGCCAGACGATCTCACCCAGACCCTGCGGGATCTCGTACGTCAACGTGCTAATCTGGTGCGGCTGTCCGGACAGCACATCCAACGCATGCAGAAAGCATTGGAATTGATGAATCTGAAATTGACAAATGTGGTTGGTGACATCACCGGTGTTACCGGATTGAAAATTATCCGGGCGATCGTGGCTGGAGAACGTGATCCTGAACAATTAGGTGAATTGCGGGATCGCCGTTGCAAACATACGAAAGCCGAAATTGCCACTGCCCTGGCTGGGCGGTATCGGGATGAGTATCTGCTGGAATTGCAATGCTGCCTGGCTTTGTGGGAAAAGTATCAGGAGACAATTGCTCTGGTGGATAGTCGGATTGCAATTCATTTGAAATCAATGATACGCCAAAGCGAATTGCCCCCACTGCCGAAGAAACCACGCGTGCGTGGCCGAAAGCCGCACGATCCGGGCTTTGATGTTCGTACGGCGTTGTATCTGGTATCGGGAGTGGATTTAACTGCCATTGAAGGGATTGATGAAATTCATGCGTTGACCCTGATCAGTGAACTGGGCACCGATTTTACGAAATGGCCGACAGTAAAACATTTCACCAGTTGGCTGGGATTGTGCCCCAACTTCAAGAAAACCGGCGGAAAAGTGCAGTCCAGCAAGACGCGACGTGGGAAAGGGCGCGCGGCCCACGCCTTGCGGTTGGCTGCGTGGGGGTTGATGCGGAGCACCAGTTACCTGGGTGGCTATTTAAGAAGACAGCGTTCTCGCCTGGGAGCACCGAAAGCGATCACGGCAACCGCCCACAAGCTGGCCAGGATTATCTACCATTTGATGCGGTATGGCGGGGATTACACGAAGCAGCAGGAAGAAGCGTATGTGGCAGAAGTAATTGCCCGGCAGGAGAGACAGTTGCATCGCCGGGCCAAAGAGCTGGGGTATGAGTTAAAGAAAGTGGAACCCACCGTTGCGTGAACGGAAAGAGCAGGTTTTTGACAATTTGATGAAGAAGGGCTTGTGTGAAATATTAAAAAGATACCCACGGCAGACGCTATCGTTACGCGGAATATGCACTTGCTGCTTTCATTGATGAAATAATTCAAGCGAGTTGAATTGAAAAGTTAGTCTTCAGCTGGGGAAGTTCCTGGGGAGGTCATTCAGTCGCAGTTGCAGAAGCACACTATTGGCAGATCACGGAAAGTGACTTTGAAAAGGCACTTTCAGGCGGCCATAAATGCGGCCATTCGGTGGCCCAAAATGCGGCCATGCAGGATGCAGAAGAGTTAAGCAAAGTAGAACAGAAATCGTCGCAAGTGCTTTTGAATGAAGAAGTTAGCAGTAATTTGCCGAACATTGCCGAAAACTGTACATATGACCAGATAGCCGCGGTGGGACTCGAACCCACACGGGAGTTGCCCCCCAGGGGATTTTAAGTCTCGTAATGCTACTTTGTCATACTACACTGGATTGCAGTAAATAACGAGTATACAATAAGTTACGACGACAGTCTGTAGTGCGTAGTAGGCTGTTGTAAACCCCGCTGTGGTAGGTAAATGGTAGGTTACTGAAACTATAAAGCACCTTGAATTACAGTGTTGCTCGCAGAAAAACATCGACGCACATTTTTCTAACAAAAACTGCTTGCACAATTCGTTAATATCGAGTAAGCTAACTGCGTAGTCAGATCAGTTGTGCCAGTAGAAAAGGGGCATGTGTAGTGTTCAGAACTGTTCTGAACAGACACACTCAACTGAATCAACCTGTATCACTTTGTAACAGTATACAAGGGTTGTCCTCGACCAAGGGGTCCTTTCCTTGGCCATACAAGACTCCAATACTTCATGAAATCTTGTCTCACGACAGGTATTTAGTTGCTATTTGGAGAACTTTTATGGAACGTAATGTTTCATTGCGCAACTTCTGGGATTCGCCAGAAGTTTTCCACATCACCGATTCATTCTTATCTAAAATCAGTAAAGACGAATCAATCCAACTTCGATCACTCCCAAAAGCTATCAGGTATTACAACACAAAGGGACGTATTTTATTTCGAAAACCTTTTTGCAACACTTTTGCGTGTTTAGACGCTATTCCTGACCCTGACGATGGATCAACAACCTACATTGAATTCCGCAAATCACTTGGCATCTTTGCAGATCTATTGAAAATGTTTCGTGAGAAAGTTGAGCAAGAATTTGGCAAGGAATGCTGGAAAAAACCTGAAGAACTATTAGAAGATGAACCAAAAAAGCGTTTGCTGTTTGACCTTCTCGTAAAAGTATCCGGATCTCCTCGTTCAGATGCAATTGACTATCTGGAAAATGTTTCCAGGAAGGGGATTAGACACTATTATTTCGATATCGAACAAGCTAAGTTTAGGTCACGTGATTGTGGCTTTGAGCACCTTGTCAAGATCAGTAAATGGATGGTAAGGGTTCTTGAACTGTCCAAGCCAACAGATCCTGCACCCCCGAACGAGCCTACGCTAGTTGCCAAGCGACGCGCCACGGTGGATGTTGTCAACAGTAATGCTGTCAAAATCCAATACAATAATAAAATATGCATACTGAGCGGTCGAAAAAGAGAACTATTTCTGAAATTATTTCACTCCATAAATAAGTTTGCGTCACACGAAAATATTTGGAACCATATTTTTAGAAACGAATGTCGAAGTACATACAAGCCAAATCCCAAGGGCGGTGGTCCTCCAGACAATTTAAGGCAGATCAAAAGCAAACTAGATCGGAAGCTTCTTGTGGATATTGGCCTCCCACCGCAAGGAACATCTTGGATCACTAGTTTAAAGAATCAAGGGTACGTTTTGAACCAAAGCATCACCTGGCAAATCAAAGGGTATTTTATCTCAGATCGCTCACCGGAAATTCAACTAGTCCAAGATAATCAAATAAGTAACAAGGGTAACTGCTGACGAATGAGCGGCATTGGATGACTGTCGCTACGTGATAAATCTTGCTTGATAAGCAATGTGATCGTTTTTCAAATCGCTGGGCAATTCTTCAACATTGCTTCGGTCTGTAAAAGAATCTTTCAACTTTATTCCGACTTCTGTATGTTTTCTGATCATTCTCGAGAATTTTTTTGCATTCTATCATCAAGAACTTGGTCAAATTCTGGGGACTAACACTGCTTTCATGACTAGCGTTCCTTGACGTTAAGTACCTTTGATTAAAGAGAATGGTGAACACAGACAATACGTCAAAACGCCTTAAGCACGCTTCGGTGACCCGAATGTGACGAATCACGTGTCCATGTAACACATTTTTGAAAAATAAACTCGCTGTTTTTTTCGTATCAAACAGCATTTCTCTATTCAATTATGACTTCCTTGCCGACTTTTCACGCACTTAGGTTAAGGCATCCAAAAGGCGGCCTTATAGGAATCACATATTTCAGGAGCGTCAGGAAAATTATGAGAGAGGCACGGAAAGTTTGCGATTGTCGGTGCATGTTATGGAATAAACCAAAATATGGAGGCGTATGATGAGAGAGTACTACCAGGGTGATAAGGGTGAAAATGCTCGGAAAGAAAAAAAAGCGGTATCACTAACAAACCTAATCGCTAACTTGAAGGAGCTCAAACTAGAGTTCTATGTAAATACGAAAAATGAGCCAGTGGTGTTTCTTCCAGACAGTCCCTTTGAGAAGTACTGGCCAGCAGTACATGATAGAGTAGCTTCTTATATCTGTACAGTATATTACGACTTGAGTGAAGGTGGACATATAAAGCCCTCTGATTTCACGGCGTTGCTCTACCTGCTGAAGGAAGAATGTTATAAGGGTGGCCGCCGACTAACTGAGATAGAAAGTCCTGAAGCAGAGAAAGAACCGATCATCCAGGCATTGCTGTGTTACTTAAATAGATACGATTCATTTGAAGGAATGACAGCAACACTACTTAACAAACTGAGCGAACAAGAGATCGCAAGAAAAATCACAGGGTTCGAGAATTTTCCCGTGCTGACCAACATTTTCAGCAGACGCTTGAATCGTCTAAAGCCAGTGCTGCGCGGACTTGGGATTGAGGCAGACATTTGGCATGAAGAGGATGGCAGTCATTGCAAAGTGAAGCGTATGAGCGATTTCCGTGTTGAGTCTGACGCGTTTACGCGTCAGTCGTCAGGTATCGCTTCAGTCGCAATTCCAATAAAAGGCAAAGACTTTCATCCTACTGACGGCTCTGACGAGAAAGCACGGTTCGACGATATCAACGATGAAATGCTATGTTGTGATGGCAAAATGTGTGAAAGCAATGACGTAATACCACAAAACGACCTGAAGCCAAATTCAAAAATAGGAGGGATGGAATGAACAAGCATCTCAGTCCACGAGAAATCCAGCGGTGGTATCCTGGACAATGGAGTGATATTGTCGGGAACAGCAAATTAGTGCAGGCATGGCATGATCTCATCAAGAATGGTGGAACCAACATGCTTGTAACTGGGCCTAGCCGCACAGGGAAAACTAGATCGATATCCCTAGGTATCATGGCAGCAATGTGTCCAAATCGATCTGTCGAACTCAATCCATGCTACAAATGTTCGACTTGTGAGCAGTTAGTAAATGCAAGAGAAAATCATTACGGACTGTTCAGTTTGTTGTCCGGAGCCAGAACCAGCTATTTTGCTGTTGACTGTGAAACTGTAACTTTGGAGGAGCTAAAGAGTGTAGTACGAAATGCCAGTTCAGAACATGTGCCTACATTCATCTATCTGGATGAAATTGCCGCTCTGGGCCGGCGAAACATCGAGAATTACATTTTAAAAGCAATTGACGAAACCCCAGCCATCTGGATCGCATCAGCGATATCAGTCCTAGAAAGAAACGAGAAAGGAAAAGCAAAACGATCACTTGGCTTGTCAGAGCCCATACTTGCTCGATTTGCCATCAAGGTAGGGACAACCCTTCCCCGTGAACGAATACTCGCGAATTGGATCAATCACCGATGCAAGGAGTGGGAAATTACTATTGATCGAGAGGAGGAGATAATTCCATTGCTAATCAAACGTAGCTATAATCGTGTTGGAATGGTAATCCAAGTGCTAGCTGTTGCAGCGACACGAGGTCGTCATATAACCTTAGATTTCGTGCAAAGCTTCAATTTTCAAGCCGAAGATTGATGGCGATATTCTAATCTGCCAAATTAGCAACCTCTTTTGCTAAAATACATATTTAAGAATTTATAAATGTTAATATAGTATCCTAAATTAACACCAATCGCCAGATGTTATTGAACTGTTCATTGTTTCGAGTTATTTGCACAGCAAGAGGTGATTCAATGCAGTAGTGAGAGTTATAATCATTTGATATCTTCAGAGGAACAACTTAGATGTTTCAACAGCGTCATAACTCCATTGAGGAGATTGCGGGAGGGACAGTAACTATCGAACGGTGTATCCCTGATTTCAATGACCTTTGCTGGCAGACTTTTACTTTGCTCACTAATGGGCTTACTGTAGCACATCCGGGAGCAGATCATGAAATCATACAGTCTTTCCGTCAGATATTCAGCCGGGGATGTGGATTTCAACCAGGAACAATATACGCGAATCCAAGTGGAATTGTTCGGTCGTCAGACTCTGATCGCAAATTCATTCTATGCGCTCGCCAGCTACAGAAAGAGTGGTTTCATCTTATTAATGCTGAATTTGCATCGGCTGGCCGTGTCCGTCGATCAATGCGAACCGTTGACCCTCTAGTCAAGCAGCTAACTTTTACTGGAGTGATGTTTATCAATAACCGACACATATTTCAGAATCGCTGGCCCGACTGCACAATACCCAGGCATCAGAAAAAAACTAAAAGACAGATCTAGTGCCCTGGCTGATAACAATTAGCTTAAGTTCCGCTACTTTACCAGCGGATTATAAATAGGTATATTGTCGCATAGCCCTGCGGCGAGTGGTCGGCAGCCAAGCTCTCGAGCTTGAAAGAATGCCGATCGCATCATAAAAAATGATGTCGAAGAAATTAAAAAAAGTGACAAAATATTACATACAAACAAAATAAGTAAATATTAAAACAAAAACAAAATAGAAATAATACAAAAATAAATAAACTATTGAAAACACAGTATTTTACAATAACAGAAATGATAATATTGAATCCACAATAGAATGCAAATGAAAATTACATATAGTAAATCAAAAAAAGAATTATTGAATTAAAATTATACTAGTGACACGAAATTGAATAAGAAGCTAATTATTGTATTAATTATCATTGAAACATAGTAGCTAATAATTGAACATATTTTATCAGGAGATGTATGAATCATTGCTTGTCGAGGCCAATATCTTTAGCCTACACGATATTTCCGACCAGCAGTGAACACTGCACCTGATTTATGGTTTCACACTGAGCAAGGGACGAGGATGATTCACCAGAGATATTTGCTGGCGGACGATGCCAAAATGTACGACTAGATAACCGAGGTGGAGTACAGGGTGCATGCAAATCGTGAATTTTATGATTTCCAGATAACGACACAACCGCTGACTGTCCGGGCTATGGTGCTGTTCGATAAGCCCGACTGTTCAGCAGCGAATTCGTAAGTTGCGCCGGCAGGAAATGCCATTGCAACTAGCCGATCTCCGCGTGCATAGTTGCCATTTCCTGCCATTGGATATCCAAAATGAAAATTGTTGCCAAGAACAGTAAAAAGTATGTAATTTTGTGACAAATCTGCCACAGGTCTGTAGGGTAACATTGGCTACGCAACATCAAGTTTGCGGTGAAACCTTGTCTACATACACACTTATTCACCCATTATGAGTACACCGTACCACGCCAAATACTTCGCGCACGAATTAACACGACATGCACAATGTGGAACCTCAGACCGTCTCTCGATGGCACTGTTCGACGCTTGTGTCGATTTGAATCCCCACCAGATTGAAGCAGCGATGTTTGCATTACGTAGCCCATTACAGCAGGGTGTCATATTAGCAGATGAAGTTGGCCTGGGGAAAACGATTGAAGCTGGACTCCTACTATGCCAACTGTGGGCGGAAAGACGGAGGAGATTGATGGTTATCTGCCCTGCGATATTGCGAAAACAGTGGGCACAAGAACTTACAACAAAATTCAATTTACCTACGGTGATACTCGACTCGAAAAGTTATCGTCAAGTTCAGCGAGATACTGGCGAAAATCCATTCAAGACTCAGACGGTAATCATTGCTTCATACAACTTCGCAGCCAAGTTCGCTACGGATATCAAGGCAGTGCCTTACGATCTCGTAGTGATTGATGAAGCACACAAGCTCAGGAATGTTTACAAACCGAACAACAAAATTGGAGCTGCAATCAAGTTTGCAATCGAAGACCGAAAGAAATGCCTGTTAACCGCTACCCCACTTCAGAATGACCTACTCGAACTTTACGGACTCACAAGTTTATTGGATGACCAGATATTTGGAGGTCAATCGGCATTCAGCTCGCAATACAAGGGTTCACAAGCGAATCTTGATCATCTACGAGTCCGACTACAAAAGTTCTGCAGAAGAACGCTGCGAAAGGATGTGAACGAATACATCAACTATACCAACCGAATTCCAATCACTGTAAATTTTTCACCTTCAGACGATGAACAAAATTTCTATGAAACGATTTCTGACTTCCTGCAACGGGAAGAATCTTATTCCCTTCCCAAAAGATCGCGTCATTTAATGACTCTGATGATGCGAAAATTACTGGCATCATCCTCAGCTGCCATCGCCAGCACTCTGGAAAAATTGCGGCAACGGCTAATCATCCAGAGCCAGCATCCAGGAAATGAACAGGCCGATCACGAACTGACACAAGACCTGATGGATGACGTGGAGATTGATGAGGAACTTCTGGAAGAAGTTACTGAAACCGAATCCGAAACCGCACCTCAAGCGGAGAAGTTGATTGATCAACTGATTCTCAGTGAGGAGATTGAAGAACTTCAAAGATACTCGCAGTGGGCAAGAACCTTCGGCATCGACAGTAAATCACGTGCGCTGATTCGCGCTCTGGATCAGGGTTTTAAAAAACTGGAAGAGATGGGGGCACATCGCAAAGCGCTCATTTTTACAGAATCCCGACGGACACAGAATTACCTGAAGAACTTCCTGGAAGCAAACGGATATACAGGGAAAGTGGTGCTGTTCAGCGGCACTAATTCTGATCCGGTTTCAAAAACCATCATTGATGCCTGGATCGAACAGCATTCCCAGTCATCTCGGGACCGAAACTCACGGGCAATTGATAGTCGTACTGCCCTGTTGGAGCATTTTCGGGACCATGCCAACATCATGATCGCCACGGAAGCGGCATCAGAGGGGGTAAATATTCAGTTCTGTTCGCTAGTAATCAACTACGACCTGCCATGGAATCCCCAGCGAATTGAACAACGTATCGGGCGTTGTCATCGATACGGACAGAAGTACGATGTCGTGGTGATCAACTTTCTTAATGAACGGAATGAAGCAGATCAGCGTGTACATCAACTGCTTTCATCCAAGTTCAGCTTGTTCGATGGTGTATTTGGGGCATCAGACGATGTACTAGGACAGATTGAATCGGGTGTGGACTTTGAGAAACGGATTCTCGCAATTTACCAGCAGTGCCGGAATTCCGAACAAATTCAGTCTGCTTTCGAGCAACTACAGAAGGAAATGGATGAGAAGATCCAATCGAAACTTCGTGAAACTCAACAAGTATTGTTTGAACATTTCGATGAGGACGTTACAACTCGACTAAAATTGAGACTCGAAAATACGAAAATGACTTTGGATCGTATGGGGAGACAATTTTGGATAATTTCAAAACAGATACTATCAAACAGAGCCCAGTTTCACCAGGAACAATTATCTTTTACCCTGAATGACTCTCCTCTCAGTATTTGTCCCAAGGGTAATTATTATCTTATTTCTAAAGGGCACCTCGATGTCCCAGGGGAATTTCTTTACCGATTATCCCATCCTCTCGGAGAATGGGTAATTGATTCTGCCAAAACTATTGCAACGCCACTTGCGAAAGTTACTTTCGACATCAGTAACTACGATAAACGGATCACCGTTGTGGAGAATCTCATTGGACAAACAGGGTGGTTAACGTTGCAACATCTTAAAATCACTTCCTATGAGGATGAAGAATACCTGCTTTTCTCTGCTACTGATTCTTCGGGCAAGAGTTTGGATCAAGATGTCTGTGAAAAATTGTTTCAATGTAGTGGTACAGTATCGACCGCGGATGATTTACCAAGTGAGTTGCGAGAACGTTTGTCAGGCAATGCTGAACTCCACACATCTGCTACCGTTAACAAATCACTCGAAGGCAACAATCAATTCTTCAATGAGGAACGTGATCGTCTGGAAAAATGGGCAGAAGATTGCATTGAAGCCAAAGAAAAAGAATTGAAGGATATCAAAAATCAGATTAAGCAGTGTCGTCGGCAGTCCAGCAATGCCTCAACATTAGACGAGCAGGAACAGATTCAGGTACGATTGAAGGAATTAGACCGACTTCATCGGAAAAAGCGACAGGAGATTTTCGCTGTCGAAGATGAAATCGCTGAAAAGCGAGACAACATGATTGACCAATTACGACAACGTAAGAAGCACGATACACAAACGACCCATCTCTTTACCATTCAGTGGGAAGTCATCTAACTACGGACATTGCAGATGAATCGAAATTGGAGTAAATTCAAAAAAAATTCGTGAGAACAAACGTGCAGCCCAACGAACCATTATCGACCTACGTGACAGAACCTTCAACTCCGAGCACATTTACTTCCCAGCATACGATTCCAGAAAAACGACGTCGTTTTTCGAGAAAACGAAAACGCAACCATTGGGCAACGAGAAATCCAGATGATTATGTGTGTTACAAAAAAATGCCAGAACTAGGATATCTGAAGGAATGTCGACTAATTGAACAAGCCCAGATGGGGGATATTCAGGCTAGAAATCTGGTTTGGACTCAGCACACTCGAATGGTGTTGACTGTACTGAACAATTTTCATTGTCCTGAAGAACTGATTTCAGATGCGATCCAAGAGGGTATTTTGGGGATTTTACGTGGGATTGAACGTTTCAAAATCGAAAAGTTGAATTCGTTCAGTACCTACGTTTGGTATTGGATTTATCAGTATATCCAACGATTTTTAATCGGGCATCGATTTCCCGTGCCAATCCCTGCACATCTCTATCAAAATTATCTCGAGTTTTTCCTCGAACTGGATGACCATATCCGTAGATGCGATACTAATGCCTGGAACGATCTCGTCAAAGAGTTCAATGAAAGTCTGTTTCTTAGACTTGATGCGATTTATCATCTTTCTTCTGCAACACCCATTCATTCCTTTAGACCGAACGATCTTCCTGACCGAAAACCGATCCGCGATCATGAATATCGAGAATTGAGAACAGTGATTAGCAAGTTATTGAAGTGCTTGAAGCCAAGAAACCGATTCGTGATCATCCAACGATTCGGACTTGGCAAAGGAAAACCGAAATCACTAAAAGCCGTAGGAGAGCGTCTAGGAATCACTAGAGAGAGAGTTCGTCAACTTGAAGCGAGTTCACTCGAAAAAATGCGGCGATACTGTATCAAAATAGCACCAGAATACGCGATACTTCTTCAAAACGATAAGAACAGAATGAAAGGATAGTCCATCGATGTCGCAGTTTAAAAAATTCCAGAAGCTCCTTGAGGAACTGTTCCAACTGGATCAGGCCGATCTGGACTTCGGCATCTACCGGATCATGAACCAGAAGCGGGACGAGGTGGTCCGTTTTCTGGAGAAGGACTTGCTGCCGCAGGTCAAGGAAGCATTCAAACACTACCAGTCAGCAGACAAGGTGCAGATTCAGAGGGAACTCGACAAGCTGATCCAGCAGATCGAGGGTGCCGGGATGAATCCCAACGATTCGCCGAAGGTTCAAGCACTCAAGGCGCAGATGGCCGACTCCAGCGTCGATGTCACGGCGTTGGAGAACGAGGTCTTTAGTCACCTGTTCAACTTCTTCCGGCGCTACTACCACGAAGGCGACTTCATCTCGTTACGGCGGTACAAGGAAGGCGTTTACGCCATTCCCTATGAGGGCGAGGAAGTCAAGCTGCACTGGGCCAACCACGACCAGTATTACGTCAAGAGCAGTGAATACTTCCGTGACTACATCTTCACGATACCCTCAGGCAAGCGGGTGCGGGTGCATCTGGTCGCCGCCTCGTCCGAGCAGGACAACAAAAAGGAAGCCCCCGGCAAGGAACGCCGCTTCATCATCTGCGCAGAAGACCCGATCTATGAAGAGAACGGCGAACTCTTCATCCGCTTCGAGTACAAGCCCGACGACGGCAAGAAGAAGCAGGATACCCTGAATCAGGAGGCTATCGAACGAGTTCTGAAGACCGAAGGCATCGACGATTGGGTGCGAGAACTCGGTAAACTTGCCCCGACAAAGGCGAACCCAAATCGAACAGTGCTGGAGAAGCATCTCACCCAGTACACCGCCCGGAACACGTTCGACTACTTCATCCACAAAGACTTGGGCGGCTTCCTGCGGCGAGAACTCGACTTCTACATCAAGAACGAGGTGATGCACCTCGACGACATCGAACACGACACCGTGCCCCGAGTCGAGCAGTACCTCAGCAAGATCAAGGTGATCCGCAAGATCGCCCACAAGGTTATCCAGTTCCTCGAACAACTGGAGAACTTCCAGAAGAAGCTGTGGCTCAAGAAGAAGTTCGTCGTGGAGACGAACTACTGCATCACGCTCGACCGGGTGCCCGAGGAGCTTTACCCAGAAATTGCCGCCAACGAAGCCCAGCGGGAAGAATGGGTGCGGCTGTTCGCCATCGACAAGATCGAGACAGACCTGAATGGCCCGGGGTTTTCAGTGCCGTTAACTGTCGACTTTCTAAAGGCTCACCCCGGCCTATTTGTTGATACCCAGTATTTTGATCTGAAGTTCCAATCGAGATTGTTGCGTACGATTGAGAACCTTGAACAGTCATCTGGTGGATTGGTAATTGAGTCAGAGGCGAGTCAAGCTTTGCGGTTGATAAAGTGTTACTTAGCGCATCGTGTTGGCGTCGTCGTCGCCGATCCGCCATACAACACCGGGAACGACGGGTTTCCGTATAAAGATGCCTACCAGCATTCATCTTGGCTCACGATGACTTCTTGCGTTCTTGAGATGTTAAATCGTGCTATGCGAGCAGATTCGCTTTGCGCATGCTTCATTGATGACCACGAGATATACCGACTCGGGAATTTAATGAACGACATTTTTGGTGAAACTGGTCGAGCGGCGTGTGCCCCTTGGAAGTCTGAGGCAAGCGGAGGAAAAGAAAAGACTGGCCTGCGGTCAGGCCATGAGTATGTGCTGATTTACCACAATGGTGATGCTACTTGCATAGCACAAACAGAACTTTCAACTGGAGAACTTGATCGTGAAGACAAGTGGGGCAAGTACCGAAAAGGGAGGGAACTTCGCAAATGGGGTGGTGCCTCTTCGAGACTTGACCGTCCTGGACAGTGGTTTCAACTGCCGACCCCAGACGGCACTCTTGTATATCCGATAAAGAACGACGGATCAGAAGGACATTGGAGGTGGGGAAAGAACAATGCTGCAATCAAGGTGGCACTGAATGATCCAGACGTGTTTCACTGGGAGAGATGCGATTTTAATGCCGGAGTGTCGCACGACGGTGCCTCCGAGCGATGGGTTCCATTCGAGAAGATCAGGGATGTCAAGAAATCAGTCGGCTGGAGCACGTGGCTGGACAACATTGGTCGCACTGCTGACGCAACTCGGGAGCTAAAGTCAATGTTTGGCGAGAAGCCATTTGACACGCCAAAGCCAATGTCAATTTACCGATGGTTAATTGCACTTCACAATGATGAAGAGGCATATGTCGTGGATTTATTTGCGGGGTCGGGCACTGCGGGGCATGCCACAATCGATCTTAACGCAAGCGATGACTCCAATCGCAAATTCGTTTTGTCAGATATAGGCGACTCTGTCCGTTCTGTTATTTGGCCACGAATCCAGAAGGCGTTCTACGCAGATTCTTGGAAGGACGGAGTTCCGAGCGAGCGAGGCGGGAGGCGTTCTGCTTTATTCAAGATCATCCGCCTCGAATCCTACGAGGATACCCTCAACAACCTCGAACTGAAGCGAACAGGCCAGCAAACATCGCTGCTCGAACAGGACGATGACCTGCGTGAGCAGTACGTTCTCTCGTACATGCTCGACGTGGAGAGTCGTGGCAGCCAGTCGCTCTTGAATGTTGAGTCCTTCCGCAACCCCGACCAGTACAAGCTCCGAGTCGAACGCAACGGCGAGACCCAACTGGTCAACGTCGATCTGGTCGAGACTTTCAACTGGCTCTTGGGCCTGACCGTCAAGCACATCGACGTGATCCGGGGCGTGCGTGTCGTTGAAGGAACGAACCCTAACGGCGACCGGGCACTGGTCCTTTGGCGCAACCTCGACGAAACCAACAACGATGCCCTCGACGAGTGGTTCAAGAAGCAGGACTACAACACGAAGGATCAGGAGTACGACCTGATCTACGTCAACGGCGACAACAACCTCGAAAACCTCCGACGTGGCGACCAGACATGGAAAGTCCGCCTCATCGAAGAAGAGTTCGGACGCCTCATGTTCGACGTCGAGGATGTCTAGGATAATTGAAAATGGCAAAGAAACGCATAACAAAAGTCGCAAATCCACCGCTTAGGTTTGACGAGAAACTCATCTTGAACCAGTGGATGCTGTCACTCTTCGAGGTGAGCAGCTTCGACAAGCTGGCCGAGAACCTGAAGACACTGGAATTGGAAGGACTGGACGAGAACAACGTTCACAAGTTCCTGCACCAGATGAGGCTGCTTTGGGAGTACGAGGAGTTTCCGGGCGACACGTTGCTCGGCTATGACCAGAACATCGTCAAGCACACACTGGCGCTCAGTGAGAAGCGAGCCGAGCCACTGAAGTGGAAGTATTTCCAATACCTCTCGCTGCTCTTTACCGAGGTATACCTCGACCGTTTTTTCCGTGACCCCGATAAGCTGCTGGCCGACCTGAACCAGCACGTCGCCAAGTTTAATGAAGGAAAAACCGCAAAGGAACAGCTACCTGCCTACGAGCCGGACGACCTGCGGAAGCTGGCCTTCTGGAACGCCACGGGCAGCGGCAAGACGCTGCTGATGCACGTCAACATCCTTCAGTACCAGCACTACTTGAAGCTGCACGACAAAGAGAAGGGCCTGAACCGGATCATTCTGCTGACGCCCAACGAGGGCTTATCGGAACAACATCGGATTGAATTGACCTTCTCCGGTATTTTTGCAGTGCGTTTTAGTAAGACCTCGAAAGGATTGTTCGCAGGCAGATCGGTTGAAATCATCGAAGTCACCAAATTGAAAGAGGAAATGGGAGAAAAGACTGTTGCCATTGACGCATTCGAGGGTAATAACCTGGTACTGGTTGATGAAGGACACCGCGGAGCCAGTGCGAGCGTCGAAGGGGCATGGATGAACGCCCGCAATCGGCTCTGTGAAAATGGTTTCTCCTTCGAGTATTCCGCCACGTTCGGACAGGCGATGAAAGGAAAAGTTGGCCTTGAAGCCATCTATGCCAAGAACATCCTGTTCGACTACTCGTACAAGTATTTCTACCGGGACGGCTTCGGGAAGGACTACCGCATCCTGAACCTGGCAGATGATTCCAATGACGAACGTCGTCGACTGTACTTGACCGCATGTTTGTTGGCATATTACCAGCAGAAGAAACTTTTTCATGATAATCGAGCCGCTTTTCGGCCATTCCTGCTGGAAAATCCCCTCTGGATATTCGTGGGGGGTAGTGTGAATGCAGTACGCACTGAGAGCAAAAGAAAAGTCTCAGACGTTGTTGACATCCTGCTAATCCTGTCGGAATTCATTAAGAGCAAGCACGAATCAATTGCACTGCTGAAGCGTCTGATGAGCGGCAAACCGGGTCTGTTGGATCAGCGTGGCAGTGAGATTTTTGCGACCGCATTCCCGTATCTTGTTAAACTGGAACTGAACCCTGAAGAATTGTTTGATGACATCCTGCAGGTAGTGTTCAATTCATCCGTACAGGCTGCCTTGCATGTTGAGCATCTGAAAGGAAGTGACGGAGAAATTGCTCTGCGAGTGGGCGAAAATGAGCCTTTCGGATTGATCTATGTGGGTGATGCAACAACTTTATGTAAGCTTTGTGAAGAACAACCTGACTCCTTAGTTGTGCTTGAGAAAGAGTTTTCTGGGTCGTTATTCCAGGGATTAAACGAATCGGAATCGACTGTAAATATTTTGATCGGTTCGAAGAAGTTCACCGAAGGCTGGAACAGTTGGCGAGTCAGCACGATGGGCTTGATGAATATTGGGAAAACAGAAGGTTCGGAAATTATTCAGCTATTCGGCCGTGGGGTTCGATTGAAAGGACATTCCATGTCCCTGAAGCGTAGTGGTCAACTGATCGGTGTTGATCGCCCTCCCTACGTGTCACTTCTGGAGACACTGAATATTTTCGGCATCCGTGCAGACTACATGAAACAGTTTCAGGAGTATCTGGCTGATGAAGGGCTGCCAGGTAATCAGGAACAGATCGAATTCGTGTTGCCGGTTGTCAAAAATCTCCACGGCAAGAAGCTGAAAGTAGTTCGCATTCAGGAAGGTAAAGATTTTAAACGAGATGGTAACAAACCAACCCTTGCTTCCCCACCAGAGAGAATTCGACGGCACCCTGTTTCATTAAATTGGTATCCCCGCATTCAGTCGCAACAAAGTAAAGGCTTACGGCGGATGGATGATCGAGTACAGAAGAATGTTGGCAAACTAACCGATCAGCATCTAGCCTTTATGAATATCGATAAAATCTGGTTTGAATTACAGCATTTTAAGAACGAGAGATCATGGTACAACTTCAATCTTCCCAAAGATATGATTGTACCATTGTTAAGCAATCCAGATTGGTACACACTTTACATTCCTGCCGATGAATTGAGACTGAACCAGTTTCATCGAGTTCGCGAATGGGAAGAAATCGCCACAATACTGCTTAAGAAATATATCGATCGATACTACAAATATTGCAAGCAGGAATGGGAATCCGATTTTTATGAATACCACACACTAAAAGAGAACGACCCAAATTTTCTCGAAGAGTATCGACTGATGATCAATGAAGATCAGGAACATATCGTCGAGCAGTTACAGAACATCAAAGAGGACATTGATCGGGGCATTCTGAAGGACTGGAATTTCTCAAGCTGTATTGCGATGTCATTTGGACAACACCTGTACCAGCCCCTTCTGCATGTGAAAAGCGACCATATCAGCGTTACACCGGTTTCTCTGAATAAGGGGGAAAAAGATTTCGTGGAAGACCTGAGAGAGTATTTCCAGAATCATTCCGCGAATCGGGAATTGTACCTGTTGAGGAATATGAGTCGTGGACGCGGGATTGGCTTTTTCGAAGCAGGCAACTTCTACCCGGATTTTATTCTTTGGTTATTGATCGATGACCACCAATACATTACATTTGTTGACCCAAAGGGGTTGCGGAACTTAGAGGGCCCACAAGACCCGAAAATCCGATTCTACCGCACCATCAAAGAATTGGAAGGTCGATTGGGGAATCCAAACATAACTCTGAATTCCTTCATCATTTCTAGCACACCTTTTACCCAGGTTGAATGGTGGCGAGATGAATTGACCAAAGAGAATTTGGAAAAAGCAAACGTTTTGTTTCAAATTGAGGACAAAGGCACTTACATTGAATCGATGCTGAATTCGATTCTTGCACAAGCTGTCGAATCGTGAAATTTATCAAAATCCTACTTTTGTCACTTCTGTCAACGGTTTTTGCCATCCCGATGTTTTCAATCCGAATGACCCTGGATTGCAAGAGATCCGCAAGCATCAAGTAATAAAGTGGTTCCAGCGACTGCTCGACATCGACCAGCCAAATGCACATCGTAGAGATGATCACGATCTTTCATTACCCAATGATGTGGATCAATGCCTTGAAATGTTCCGAGACAATTGCAACAAACAGATCAATGGACAAGGTTCCAATGTTCGTGGTCCGAGATGGGGAGTCACCATGAAACATATTGCACGAAGAGCAACGAAAAAGGTATTGAAGCAATCAACGTCGAGTCGCTGTTAACTCGAAGACAACTGATTGACGAGTTTGATCGATACTGCAAATCAAGTGTATCTGAATCTGTTCCTTCAAGGGACGTATCTGGGGACAAAGTCGGTATCTCATGTTTGGAACGGACTTTGTCGCTTCCTGCGGGTAATAGTGTTAGAAAGCACATGCACATAATCCAAGGAGCATCAAAATGGCTCATAACTTGTCAACGACCAACGGCAAAGCTTCAATGATGTACGTGGGAGACGTACCATGGCACAGGCTAGGAACTAAACTCGACCAACCAGCAACCGCCCGTGAAGCAATCACAGCTGCTGGCCTCGACTATCGAGTTGAACGCAAGCCACTCAAAACACAAGACGGCACTGAGGTTTCGATTCGGAAAGCCACTGTTCGGTCGGACACGAATGAAGTTCTCGGTGTCGTAGGAAACAGCTATGTCCCTGTCCAGAACTTCCAGGCATTCGAGTTTTTGGATTCCGTTGTTGCTGAAGGAGAACTTCGCTATCACACCGCAGGAGCCTTGGGACGCGGCGAAAAGATATGGATGCTTGCTAAGCTGCCCGGTCAAATTGAGGTTAAGAACTCGAGCGACATCGTGGAAAAGTATCTGTTACTTTCAAACGCCCACGATGGGTCAGCTGCACTTCGGGTCTATTTCACGCCAATCAGAGTGGTATGCCAAAACACCTTGTCTCTCGCTGAAAGTAGAAGTCAGGGTCAAGGAGTCAGCATATTACACAAGGGAGACCTTCAGTCGAAGATTCGCGAAACTCGACAAGTGTTAGGATTCGCTACAAGATTTTACGATATTGCCGAGCAGAGGATCAATCGATTGGCTTCCCATTTTCCTACTCAGTCTCAGTTGTCAGCCTACTTTGAGGAAATCTATCCCGATCCTGAAGATGGCAAAGACAATACCCGGGCGTTGAATATCCGCCAAGAACTTAATCGACTTTTTGAGGAAGGAATCGGTCACGATGAACCTTCGATCAAGCACTCATCTTGGGTCGCTTATAATGCTGTTACTGAGTTCGTTGATCATGTTCGTCCAGGACGTGGTTTGAATGACATGGAACGAGCAAGCCGACGCTTGGACTCCATCTGGTTCGGCAATGGTGCCCGCCTCAAACAAAAGGCATGGAACCTGGCACTCAACATGTCTCTCGCAAATTAAGTCAACTATGAAACCTGATTGAATAATGTGTAACTAAGAAATACACGTTTCAAACTTCAAGGAGAGCTACCATGCTTCGAGCCAATGTTGGTCTCAGTCGTAAGATATCGCGAGATTTCAATTCGAGTGGCTATTCAGTGAGTCTTGATGGAGAAATCCCAGTATTCGTCCATGAGCCTGAAGTGATCATCGAAAAGATATTGGAGTTATTCAGCCTGGCTGAAGAAGCCCTGGCACAAGAAATTGAATTAGACCGAAGAAACGATTCCCTAGGTCGGCTGAATGAAAACAGGCCCATTTCCAACCATGAGATATCTGGCAATGAGAATCCTTGCCTGCCGAGAAATGGAACACACGAAAAATCTCAAGGTGATCAAGCCCAGGCGAGTAACATCGGCAACAAAGAGCTGGCTACTGATAAGCAGGTTCAGTTTCTGCTCGCTATCGGTAAGCGATTCAAGCTGACTACTTTACAATTGGAAAGCCGGGTTGCAAAAATCATCGGGAGAAAGTGCGGTCTTAATGACCTTACCAAAGCGGAAGCGGGTCTCGTTTTGGATCGACTCAAAAAGGAAACTCAAGGTAACAATACTCCCAACGGACATCATTAACACTGATTTTTCCAAGTAGAAATCATTTCAAATGAGCTAGAGATTCTTGACGGTCGGACGGTAGAATTCCGCCAATTAAACACGATGAGACCAAATAAACCAATCGATGACTTGCTCTTTGGGTATGGCACGCTGGATCAGAAGGCGGTGTTCAGGAAGGTTTGGACCTACCTTCGATTGTTGAATCAACTGTGAAAGTAGAAAGGTTTCAAAATCTATTGAGAACTTCAAATGCTGACAGAACTTTATCGCAAAGGGGGCTGCCTGTGTCAACCTGCTCGTGAAGGTACGCTTCGCTGTCCTCTGATCATAAGACCCACCAGCGAAGATGTCATCACGGGGCAACTCATACAAGTCTTGAAAGTACTAAATCCCCGATGGTGGCTTCCTGATCTTCTCAATCATGCCCTGGGATCCCAAGCATTCGGTCGTCAGGTCTTTCGCAATCTTAAGATAGAACCTTGGATGAACAAGCCGACCTATCCAAGGGAACTGTTGCTATGGGATGAAGGAAGCACGCAGGTCGATGTGGTAATCACCTGGGAGAATCCTCCAACTACTGTTTACATCGAAATGAAATACTGCAGTGAATTATCGTCGACGACATCTCGCAACCATGGCCAGTACGGCTTTGCTGCAGACCAACTTTCTCGAAATGCCCGCGTAGGATTACTCGAATGTGGTTACTTTCGCCGTCCACAACTGTTCGAACAGGAGAAACGAGACTTCATTCTGCTCGTCGTAACTCCTGATGGAAGTCAGCCACTGGTTGCTCGTTATCGTGACCCCGATCAACTTCGTGCAGCCATACCTCATAGTGATCAAATCGCTGATTTGCCAAAGTTGCCGTTTATTGGGGAGTTAAGCTATCTCGAAATCGTTATGCTGATGCAACGCCAACGTCGATGGTTCTCACGCTCGGAAAGGATAGTGATTGACCAACTCATCGAATACTTGAATATGAAGTTAAGCAGTAGGCCAAAACGGACCTTGCAAAATAAGTACGGTACGATCTTTGAATCTTGTTCTGAAACCCCGACGGGAGATACGATCTGAGAGCCATCACCTGAATCATCTGCAGCAATTTGCATGCACTGAAATCGAGCGAAAATTAATGTAGCATTAGAATGAACTAATTTTTTAACTGGTGAATTTACTGATCAAGTAGGATTTCTTGTGCACCATGGTCATGACCAACTTACAAAATATACCCGTTATTGGACAATGACCCACTGTTGTCGTCTTAGAATGCTACATTGGAAGAAATCTAACTTTGAGTGAGAAATTGTTACTGTGGAATCCGCCAAATATTTTCAATCACCACCATATCCAATGGATCCAGTGAAATATAATTCTGTTTACACTTTTAATCAAATCGCATTAAGCCAGGTCAAAGTGAAGAAAATGTGTATCGCCTGCTACCATCTGCTAGCAACTTTGAATATTGCGGCTACCTAACCAAATCACGGATACGATACTTCAAAGCAGGAGCAACATCCGGAAGAATGTCGATGGGTAAGCAATGTATTTTCCACAGCCATCCGTCGAAGAATCCTTACTTGGCAGATATCCCATCATTGCAAGACATCCACTCGTTCCTTTACTACCGTCAGTTAAGGGCAATAACTGTGGGCGCAACGAAACTATGGGTCTGGGACAAAACGCGTGCTACGATGAGAACCGTTCGTAGAATGGCATCTTGGATGGAGAAGAATCATTTTCGAGTGGTTACTCATTTCATGAAAACGGATTTCGCCTCCTGGCAGTCAAATTATGTTCAAAAAGTGATGCGGGATTTAGGATGGAAATGGCCTGACTCATTCGGCGAGTTATATATTTCCTGGCCCAAAATTCTGCGAACGACTCTTAAATTCAAAGTTCGAGTGTTTGTTCGTGAGCCTGGAGTGAACAAAAGATGACAAGTTCGAAACGAAAACCGATCCCCAAACTACTGCCTTCCGAAGCCAAAGGCGCACTTCCTGATCCTGATCGACGATTACGTCAGGCTGACCGGCTGGCGCGCGTGATGAGGATGCTTCAGCTTCTTTTGAGTAGGGGTCGTTGGAATGTCCGAGACATAGCCTTGGAACAAGAGTGTTCAGAGCGAACTATCTACCGTGATATGAAGGTTCTGGAGTTTGCCGGTATCCCAGTAGAATTTGACCAAAATGCTCGTTGCTATCGTGTAGCGAAGAACTTTCGTTTTCCATCACTAAACGTCACTGTGGAAGAGGCCCTTGGTCAAGGAACTTCGATTGCAATCACTTCATATGAAGGATTGAATATTAGCACTGGTGCGAAGCAGGTGAATCAGAAGTTAGTTGCAACTGTGGAGGAAGATGTTGCAAAAGTACTTATAGACGCTGAGAAATTAGTTTCCGTTCTCGATCTGAAGTTGGCCGATCATTCTCTGCATAGGAATATTTTGCGAACAATCCAATGGTCTCTAGTCAAAGCCAATCTGATTAACGGAACTTACTTCAGTCCAGGTATGGATCAAGAAGTGAATCTTCAATTGCATCCCTATCGGCTGTGTCTAGTGAAGCAGGCCTGGTATTTGATTGCTCGTCCTGTCGACGAAGACACTCCTCGAACCTATCGTGTTGCACGATTTACGGTATTGCAGATGCTAGACACGAAAGCCGAAGTTCCTGATAATTTTGACCTCAAAAAATACTTTGGAAACGCCTGGGCAGTTTATCGAGGTGACCGTTCTTTCAAAGTGGAAATTGTGTTTGCGAAAGAAGTAGCTGGCATTGTTAAAGAAAGTATATGGCACCATACCCAAAAGATTCATGAACACAATAATGGTTCTTTAACAATGACATTTCAGGTGGATGGCCTGAACGAAATTGTTCGCTGGGTTCTCGGATGGGGAAGCCGAGCCAAAGTGATCCAGCCAAAAGAACTTCGTGAAATGATTTTAGTAAATCTACAACAGTCAATTGACGCATACCATACATGATACCTGATTGGGATGTCAACTCCGTTTTCCTGGCAAATTTACTCCAGGTCTGCCACGCTGAGTTGTTCACAGAACTCATTTATATCCTGAAAACCCACGAAGTCAAAGTCCGATTGCTTCACAACGTAAAGGACATCTGGTCGAGAGATTATTGCCCAATCCAGATTTCCCTTGGCGAGTGGCTGCAATTTCGGTATGAGCCAGACTACCTCAAGAACTATCCTGAATTACGTACTGATCGGCAAGTAGCAGATCAGTTCCGTAAGCTGGGCAAATGTCACCATTCGACAATCAACATCGATGGCGGCAATGTGGTCGCATCGAGGAATAAAGCCATTCTGACCGACAAGATTTATCGCGAAAATCCAAGTTGGGACCGACCAGTACTACGGGATGAACTCCGAAATCTCTTGCAAGTAGATCAACTAATCATTATTCCCAAGGAACCCTACGATCCCGTTGGTCATGCAGACGCGATTGTTCGCTTCATCAGCGAAGACACAGTTCTGTTGAACAACTATGCCGAGATCGATCCACTGTACGGAAATAGGGTGGCCAACATTCTTCACCGACACGGGTTGAAAACTGAACTTCTTCCGTATTTTATCGAACAACAGTCCGTAAACGGAATCCCATCTGCCCTGGGATTGTACGCTAACTTTCTCCGAACAAGCAAAGTCATCATTGTACCTGCCTTCGGCACAGAATCTGATCAGATCGTACTTAATAGACTTATTTCTTTGATTAATGACGTTCCGATCGTATTACTGGACTGCAAGCAATTGGCGAGAGAAGGTGGAATCCTCAATTGCATTTGTGCCAGCTATTTGTTGTAGTACGTTGATGCTTGTCAGAATTCTGAGAGATAATTCCGTGCAGATTCACCTGTATCCTAAGCGAATGAACAATACATACAGAGAATTTGAATCCGGGTTAAGAAAGAAATTACGATTTCTTACAAAGGTTGGGTGTAACTTCACAGCCGGGATTTCATTTCGAATCCCGGCTGTTGGTGGCGATCTGTGCGTGTACATATCATGACTTCATGTTCTAGCAGTATCCAAGCTGACCTAACGAGACAAAAGCAAAACCAAAGCTAGGGAAATGACGTCATGCAAATCACCATCCATCGTGGTACTAATGAGATCGGCGGATCGTGTGTTGAAGTGGCCACTTCAACAACTCGCCTTGTTATCGATCTCGGTATGCCTTTGGTGGACGCCAATCGGGAGCCGTTCGATTCTAGTGCTGCTTCGGCCAAATCCATCGAAACATTGAAAGCCGAAAAAGTAATCCCGGGGATTTCTGGTCTCTTTGATACACTGTTTCCCGCTCCGGAAGGTATTTTGCTTAGCCATGCCCATCTTGATCATGCAGGACTTTTGTACCTATCGCGGTCTGCTGTTCCGATCTATGCAACGAGCGGAACTTCAAAAATGATGTTGGCAGCTTCTGTTTTTGCTGGACAAAAAAGATTAGATCGAACTCGATTTAGAGAAGTAGTAGGAAAACAGCAGATCCAGATAGGTGATTGTCGTGTCACACCGCTACCAGTTGATCATTCTATTTTCGGCAGCGTGGCATTTCTTGTCGAGGGTGATGGAAAGACCATACTCTATTCTGGTGATTTCCGCAAGCATGGACGAAAACCGGGGATGATTCGCGATCTTCTCAATTACATTAAGGGAATACCCGTCGATGTTTTGATCGTCGAGGGAACCCATTTCGGCAGCGAAAAGGTAGAAGGTGCTACTGAGTATCAATTAGAAGAAAGCATTTTCGACATGGTCAAGTCAGCACCCGCTCTGGTGTTAGCTACATTCTCCGCTCTGGACGTTGACCGGATCGTAACATTGTACAAGGTTGCACAGAAGACTGACCGGATATTCGTCGTGGATGCGTACACGGCCTTCGTTCTTTACCTGATAAGTGAGCACACGAAGGTTCCGAAGCCAAGCAGAGACATGGGAATACGTGTTTATTTCAACAAATTGTTCGAGCTTCGGAAACTAGTTACTATCCGGGAAAGATTTCTCGCTGATCAGATTGAACTCTCAGAAATACTCTCAGATTCAACAAGGTACCTGATGGTGTTCCGTCCTTCAATGGTCCAATTAGATTTTAACGGCCAATTGCCCTCTCGCTGCAGATGCCTTTATGGCTATTGGAAAGGCTATCTAGCAAAGAAAGACTGGGTTGATCTCCAGCACCAAATTGCCCAGGTCCATGGCGACTTCATACCCGCTCATGTCAGTGGTCACGCTTATGTTGCTGACATTGTTAGTTTCGTGAAGTCGGTAAATGCTCGGACGGTGATTCCGATCCACACTTTTGAACCACAAATGTTCCAGAACTACTTTTCAAATGTGACAATGTTGAGCGACCGAGTATCTTTTGATGTTGTTTGAATGAGGAAGAACAAGAGATAATCAAATCACTCATGCTTATGAACGTATCGATTATTTCAATGTGAAATAGGTCAGACACACTTTCTAAGAATTAGATTGCCTCTTTATCACGTGATTCAGAGATATTTTAGATGGAAACTCTTCAGATTGCGGATTTACGGAAAAATATACTACTTCACTTAATGGAGGGAAAGCATCTATTAATATACTGATCGACTCTATGAAAGCCGTGCCTTCAGGTACATAGTAGTGTCTGGAGTCAACCATAACATATAGACCGATGGATGATTTATTTAATAATGCGGGTGAAATGAATGCTGGTCGCCTCCCTGCTGCTTTTTCTACTAAGTTGCAGATCATTTTTTGCTTGGCAACTACTGCAACAGCCCCACAAAGTGCCTGAACTGTAGCGCGAAATAATTCATGTGTATCTGCTTCTGCCTTTATTTCAATTACACAAAATGTTCCATCTCTCCGAATTCCTAACCCATCAAGGTTAATTGAACTTCTTGCCCCTTGGACAAATGGATTATTATTCGCTGAGATGGACATATTGGTCTCGATGCTCAACAGCGAAAAGTCAAGGGATTCATCATCTGTTCTGATAAATTGAAGCTTATTCTCCTCCCGGCTAAACTCCAGCATACGCGAAGCCCAACCAATGCCTTCGTTAATTGGAAAACCAGAAGCATCATCATTATCCCAATGATTAAATGTGCTATTCTTTGTGACAATTCTTTCGAGTTTTTTTCTCCATATCTGCAATCGTTCACTCAACTCCCGTTTGTTGTTATGACGCACGAACGGGGCAATCTCAGCGTGAAACTGATCCAGGAGTCTGGTAAAGCATCCAGTCTTATCGTTTCCAGAGAGATACAACAAATCATTGCGTTCGCGAATGATGTTGTGCCAAAACGCGTAATCATCCACTCTATGATCAGGTGCTTTTTCTAAACGAGTTCCTTCATTTTGGAGTAATTTCTGAATCTGCTGAGTTGTGTAGCCACAAATCATTTCCGGTGGAGCGTACGGACCACGTGAATAATCACGCAAACGAGCTGTCTCGGCAAGATAAGAGTAATGTAGGTACGTATTCGGATCGATTTCACGAATGAAGATGAGATTAGGCATTGTTAATGTCTCCGCACATGTGAATTTAATTAGTGAATCATGACGGATCTCTATGCCAACTGTGGGTCAGTGCGATTTCTGTCAGCAAAAGATAATGAATAAATCACATTGTTTTTCTCATCGAAACAACAATAACCTACTGATGACAATGGACTTTGCTACTCTCGCATCTGGTGAATTCAACTTGCTGAGACCAATAGGCGAATGTCCAAGAAGCGAACTGATGCGGAACGAAGAGCACGACAATGTGAACGCCTTAGCCGTTTGTTGCGGGTACTCAGATTGATTCTTGGATCGGGGCGTTGGGATGCGAACGGGCTCGCACGTGAACTCGAATGTTCCCCGCGTACGGTCCACCGTGACCTTCAGACTTTGTCGATGGCTGGTGTACCCTGGTTCTTTGATACCGAACTTCAGGCATATAAGGTCAAGGCGGGGTTCAGGTTCCCAGCAGTACAAGCTGCCACGAACTCAGAATCGAGTAACTCTATTGATCCAATGTTGTTACTCGCTAACGTCAAGAAAATCGTGGCTGAAGGAGAACTATTCCTAGATTCCCTTCGCCACGTTATTACAGTTCTGGAAGGCTTGTCGAACCCATCATCCTGATGACACTTTTCTCCATTGCGCGGAGCAATCTGAATCCGTGACGCTTCTGTGAAATTTTCCGTGAATTAACACAAAAAAACTGGCTGGTGCAAAAAAATGTCATAAGTACTTTATTTTCATTTGCTTCGGGCGATTTTTATTTCTATTTTCAGCTACGAATTGGGTTTAATCACCGGTGCCTACGCACAACTTCACGCACTTATGTAAACGGCTCCGATCCTCGGGGCTACCATTTCAACCTATGTGTGAATGATATTATGGCAGACATTCAATTGAGAGTTGGTGAATTGCAGCCCCTGGTTCAAGAGATTGTTCGGGAAGTCATTAATGAGCTTACTGACATGAACAGCTTGATTCATGGCAAGTTGGCCCTTTCAGAGAATAAGGCAGCTGAACTTTTGGAACTTAATCAATGGCAACTTCGAGACCTACGATTAGCTGGTAAGATTGGGTTTTCCCGAATAGTTGGCAATCGAATTCGTTACTCAATTGTCGATCTTCTGGACTATCTGCGTCGGAATCATCATCCGGGTAAGTTTGACATCTGACCACAATTCAGCCGCATCTACCACAGGGAGTGATTCGAACATGAACAAGAAAATCTGGATTTTCCAACAGAAAAAGGAAGTAGCCAAGAAAGGGGTAGCGGGAGCCAGTTGGTATGTCGGTTGGTACGATCTCCAGAGCAAACGGCATAGTGAGAGTTGCGGGCCTGGTTCCCGTGGAAAGAATTTAGCTGAGAAGAGGTTGCGCCGCATTCAAAGCGAACTGGATATGGGTGTACACAAGCCTTCTAACAAAATTACATGGAAGGATTTTCGCAAGGAATACGAGGAACAGGTATTGAGTCTATTGGCAGCCAGTTCGCAACGTTCAGTCAAGGTAGCATTGGCAACTTTTGAACGACACATTTCTCCTGGCAGGTTGGAAACCATCACCACTAAGAAAATAGACGAATTTGTATCATTGCGTCTCAAAGATCGTGGAAAAAATCCGAAGTCACCAATTTCACCAGCAACTGTAAACAAAGACCTTAGGCACTTGAAAGCAGCTCTGCGCAAAGCACACGAATGGGAATACCTCCAAGTAGTACCCAAGATCAAAATGGTACGCGAGCCGCAGAAAATTCCTCGTTTCGTCACGGCTCAGCATTTCGAACTGATCTATAGCGAGGGGTGCACCCATGCAAAACATCCCAATGAGCAATTGCAGACTTATACACCCGTAGACTGGTGGCGGGCACTTATCGTAGTTGCGTACATGACCGGGATGCGGATCAACGAGATCCTCTCTATTCGTAGAGCAGATTTAGACTTTGAAGCTGGCCAACTCATTACGCGGGCCAAAGACAACAAGGGAAAACGGGATGAACGCATCAATTTGCATCCCGTAGTGATTGAACATCTGAGGACACTAGACAATAATTCACTAATATTGTTCCCTTGGCACCTGAACAAGACTCAGATCTGGGAGGAATTCAAGCGGATCCAGCAACAGGTAGGCATACACGTAGACTGTCCGGAAGAACATTGCCATACACCATCGTGCTATTTGTATGGCTTTCACGATTTTCGTCGGGCTTTCGCTACTTTGATGGCACCTCACATCAAAGGGGACGTTCTTCAAAAACTGATGCGTCACAAGAGCTACTCTACTACACAAGTGTACATAAATCTTACTAGCCAAATGGAAGACGCAGTGGTGAACATGCCAGTGCCTAAGATTCTCCAGAAGCCTGATGGAAAATCCTGATCGTCGAAATGAAAGACATCTTCTTTGAGATTGCCCGGAATATTTTTGATGTTTTATCGAACTGCAATTCTTGGAATTTCTGCGATTTGCGACTGTTTCTAATATCGAATGTCGAGTTACAATCTTTCACGTTGGAGAGTCGAAATAGTCGGTCTAATCGAGCGTGGTAGGTTTATGGTAGGTCGGTTCTTGATTGGCGACATCAAAATCGACGTAAGTCAGTAGCCGCGGTGGGACTCGAACCCACACGGGGGTTGCCCCCCAGGGGATTTTAAGTCCCCTATGTCTGCCATTCCATCACACGGCCTAAGTGCTTTCCTCAAAAGAAGTTAGAGAGAGTTTGCCAGCCTGAAGTCCGTGGCACTCTTCCAGTTCTGCTTCAAGGTCACTTTCCATTCGAATAGACTAAGATATTGGGAAAAGGTTCCCTTTGCCAATAGTGAACAAAATTTCATATTCGGTCGAGTTTTCGACATTCACCACGAGCGGCCCGAATGTTCAGCCCGGATAAATCGTTTGAAACTTGGTGAGTGAACCGCCAGGGATAATTGACGCACCGTTAGTCTGGTTTCTTGGGGTTTTTCTTTTTCGGCTGTTTTGGATTTTCCTTCTTCAATGGGGGAATTTCAATGCCGTATTGTTTCCAGTACATCAAATGAAAGGTGTTATGCCCGGTCAGTGGGGCATCTTCATTCACCATATTCGGCAAGGCTCCATCAAACCATTTGTCGTAGGCAGCGTTCATTTCTTTGGCAATTTCCGGGAATTTGCCGATCACATTCGTCTTTTGGGAAGGGTCGTTTTCGATGTCGTAGAGAGCGTTTCGCCCCACCAGTCGAAACCGCTGATTTCTCACAGCGAAGTTGGTATCGCGGGATTTTTCTGCCATCCCTTTTGCCCACCTGCCAGCGTGAAACATGCGGTACCGATCTGCCCACGGTGCCTTCGCGTCCTTTAATAGTGGGACCAGGCTTTTCCCGTGCAGTTGGTCTGCTTCCTTGGGGGTGCCACCCACAATCTCGGCGAAGGTGGGCAGAATATCGTAGTGGTTGGCAATGCGATCCACATCGGTGCCTGGCTTCAAGACCCCAGGCCAACGCCAGAAACTGGGCACGCGGGTGCCACCTTCATCCACACTACCTTTCTTCCCTTTGTGTTCGCCATTGTAATTGGATGCGGCGGGGCCATTGTCGGTCATAAAAATGAGCAAAGTCTCATTTTCGATGCCCCACTCTTTCAGTTTAGCGGTCAGGCGGCCAATATTGTCGTCGATATTTTCGATCATGCCATAAAACCCCGCGGTGCCTTCCGGGATTCCTTTATCCAGAAACTTCTTTTTCTTCGCTTCTGGTGCCACGTAAGGTGCGTGCGGTGCATTGGTGGAAATGTAACCAAAGAACGGTTTTTTGCCTTTTTGTGCTTCCATCCAACTCATCGCCTGATTGAAAAAGATGTCGGTACAAAAGCCTTTCGTCTTTTCAAAGGTGTTGTTGTGCAGAATGGCGGGGTCGAAATATTTGTTTCCTGGTGCATCGCCACAACTTCCACTGTACGATTGGCCGATCCCACCGGCACCATGGATGAACACTTCATCGAAACCACGCTTCTCCGGTCGATAGGGATCCTGATCGCCCAGGTGCCATTTGCCAAAAATCCCCGTGGTGTAGCCCGCCGATTTCAGCATTTCGGGCATCGTAGGCACGCCCAGTTTCATTCGTTCCCTTTCCAGAATTGTGTGGGTGATGCCCACGTAAAACGGTGCTCGCCCAGACATAATTGCCGAACGTGTCGGGGCACAGGTAGGGCTCACCTGAAAACGAGTGAACCGCAGGCTTTCTGCCCGCAACTTATCCAGATTTGGCGTTGCCAGGTGCGGATTACCATGGCAACCGAGGTCGTAGTACCCCTGGTCATCAGTCATTACAAGAATAATGTTCGGTTGTTTGCCGAATGCAGGTTCGGCCGCACCGGTGGTCGAGTGCCCACGGAGCCAACCTGTCAGCACCAGCAGGATTAAGAGAGGTCTTTTCATCAGCTTCTCCGAAGTTGTGTCAGCAAAATTTCGGGACGTGTTAGTAGCTAGATTAGGAAATTATCAGAAAAGTAGTGCGACGCACGGAATTATGAAGTTATTCTCACAAGTCTGTTGAAATAACCACATCATGAACGCATTTCAAGTGATTGTGAACTGCCTTGGTTCCATGGTAAAATAGGTCCAAAGTGATTTCCTGAAGGATCTCCATGCCACCCACATCGACAGAATTGATGATTTGTTGTGCCGCGCGGGCACTGAGCGACCGTTGTACGGTGGTGGTGGGAACGGGCATTCCCTGTGCCGCAGCGATGCTGGCACAGAGAACCCACGCACCCAACATGGTGATCTGTTTTGAAGCAGGTGGGGTGGCACCACAATTGCCTGCGTTGCCCATCAGCGTGGGTGATTCCCGCACTTTTTACCGTGGTCTGATGGCGGGCAGCATGGCCGATGTAATGGAATTTGCCCAGCGTGGCCTGATGGACTTTACCTTTCTCAGTGGGGCACAGATCGATCCTTTTGGCAATTTGAATTCCACCATTATTGGCAAGGATTATGCCCACCCGAAGGTACGGTTGCCCGGAAGTGGCGGAGCGAACGATCTGGCTTCACTCTGTCGCCAGACGTTGATCATTATGAAGCACGATGCAAAAAAGTTTGTGGAAAAGCTCGACTTTCTGACCACGCCCGGCCACCTGCAGGGTGGGGATAGTCGCAGTGCGGCAGGGTTGCCTGGCTTCGGCCCAAAACTGGTGATCACCGACCTGGCAGTGCTGGATTTTCACCCCCAAAGCAAGCGGATGCGAATCCAGAGTCTGAACACTGGGGTAACCCCAGCGCAAGTGCTTGCTGCTACGGGATTTCCGCTGGAAATTCCAGATAATCCGCCAACCACTCCGGCCCCCACCGCAGAGGAGTTGCGGATCTTGCGTGAAGAGGTCGACCCAGAAGGGATCATCCTGCATCGTGGGTAAGTCTGAAGACTATCGAATTCCGGTTTGGCCTTTCAACGGGCTGCACTGTAACGAAACAACAATTAACCAATAAATGAGAAATCCACCTGCATTTACAGGAGCAAAGTGATGAATATTGTCGATCAGGCAGCGCAGACACAACTTGAAAATATCCAGAAGCGTTCTGGGAAATCTCTTGAAGAATTGTTTGAACTGTTAAGGCAAAGTGGGCTCGCAAAACATGGTGAATTGCGGAACTGGCTGAAAAACGAACTGAGTATGGGTCATGGGGATGCCAATATGGTGGTGCATTTCTTTTTGCAGCCGAAAACAGATACTGAGGCTCCAACTGCTGCGACAGAAGATCTTCTTTCTGGCATTTACACAGGCAAAAAGGCCCACCTTCGGCCGATTCATGAGAAATTGATGAGTGAAATCGCCAGTTTTGGTGACTTTGAAGTGGCACCCAAAAAGAGCTACATCAGTCTCAGGCGAAAAAAACAGTTTGCGATGGTGGGACCTGCCACTCAAACCCGTGTGGAAGTGGGGCTGAATATGAAAGGACTTTCACCAACTGATCGGCTGTTAGCAATGCCCGAAGGTGGAATGTGCTCATTCAAAGTAAATCTGACCACAGTCGATGACGTGGATCAGGAACTGATTGGCTGGATCAAACAAGCGTTTGACGCTGCTGGGTGATCAATTTAACGAAGTCAGCATCATGACACGTTGATTTTATGATGAGAAAAACTCATCTTCTTTCCCGTCTGGGATTGGAACGCACCTTCATGACCCTCTGTGAATGTAAAATTGGGAAATCTGGAAAATCTGTGCGGCGATAATTTTCCCCAGAAAGGGTGGTACAGTCCTCCCCACGGTCGTAAAAACAACACTATACGCTTGGTGGGAAATATTCAAACATCTGAACAATCAAGCAATAATGATATTTTGTTGAGGCTGGTATGTCGAAACCTGTGGTCCGTACTTTCACTGTTCTTCCCAAATTGCCTGATCAACTGAAAAAACTGGATGAACTGGCGAAAAATCTCTGGTGGAGCTGGCACCCCGAGGCCGTTGCACTATTTCAACGGATCGATCCTGACCAGTTTGAACAACTCGACCACAGTCCAATTCGCCTGCTGGGAAAGGTCAGCACCGAGAGATTTGAAGAACTGGCCAAAGATCGTGGCTTTTTAGCCCACATGGATCGGGTGGCAGCAGCGTTCGAAGAATATATGTCGACGCCCAGTTGGTTCAGCGAAAACCATGCTGATGCCAACGATCTGCGGATTGCTTACTTCTCCGCCGAGTTTGGCATCCACGAATCGGTGCCCGTCTACTCCGGTGGCCTGGGTGTGCTGGCGGGCGACCATTTGAAATCTGCCAGTGATCTGGGAATCCCACTGTGCGGGGTCAGCCTGATGTATCGGGAAGGCTATTTCCGGCAGTACCTGAATGCGGACGGCTGGCAACAGGAACGCTATCCAGAAAACGATTTTTTCACCCTGCCACTGATTGCTGAAGTGGATGAACATGGCAAGCCAGCAACCATTTCGGTGGAACTGCCCGGCCGATCGGTTTTTGCCCGCGTCTGGCGGATTCAGGTGGGGCGGGTTCCATTGTACCTGCTCGACTGCAATATCCCTGAAAACAACGCCCACGACCGTGGGATTACCGCCCGCCTGTACGGTGGGGATAAAACCACCCGGATTGAGCAGGAAATTATTCTTGGAATTGGCGGCCTGCGTGCCTTGCGGATGCTGGGCAAAAAGCCCACGGTGGCCCACATGAATGAAGGCCATTCCGCATTCTGTGCCCTGGAACGTGCCAGCATTCTGATTGCCGATATGGGCCTTAACTTTGAAGAAGCCATCGAAGTGGTGAAAGCTGGGACGGTCTTTACCACCCATACCCCCGTTCCGGCTGGAAACGAAACGTTTTCGATCGAAATGATCGATCGCTACTTTGGCGAATACTACACCAATCGTCTGAAAATCAGCCGCGATCAGTTCCTCAGCCTCGGGCAGGATCACTCCCACAGTGTGACGGACAAGTTTTCAATGACACTGCTGGCCATCAATACCTCCAACCTCAGCAATGGTGTCAGCAAACTGCATGGCGTGGTGGCACGGGAAATGTGGCAGGCAAATTACCCGGGGGTACCCAAGCAGGAAGTACCGATTACCTCCATTACCAATGGTGTGCACACCTTGAGCTGGGTAGCACCAGAAATCGCCCGCCTGTACGATCGTTATCTCGGACGAGACTGGCAGGACAAGCCCACTTACTTCGAAGTCTGGAAGAAAGTAGAATCAATTCCAGATGCAGAACTGTGGCGTTCCCACTGCCGACGACGGGAAGCTCTCGTTTCGATTGCCCGCAGTCGTCTGGCGAAACAACTGACTAAGAAGGGTGCCTTGACTTCCGACATCAAGGCCGCCGAAGAGGTGCTGGATCCGGATGCCTTAACAATTGGTTTCGCCCGCCGCTTTGCCACCTATAAACGTGGAAATCTGATCTTCCGCAACATGGAGCGGCTGAAGAAAATCCTGCATAATACTGATCGACCAGTGCAGTTTATTTTCTCCGGTAAGGCCCACCCGATGGATGATGCGGGCAAAAAGTTTATTCAGGAAGTGGCCCAGCGTGCCCGCATGCCCGAATTAGCCCGCCGGGTGCTGTTTCTGGAAGATTACGACATGAACGTGGCGCGGGTGATGGTGCAGGGGGTAGATGTGTGGTTGAACAACCCACGTCGTCCGCTGGAAGCTTCTGGCACCAGCGGCATGAAAGTCTGTGCCAACGGTGGCATCAACCTGAGCGTGCTGGATGGCTGGTGGGATGAAGGCTATCGCCCTGATAATGGCTGGCGTATTGGCAACGGCGAAGAACTGGCCGATGAAGAATACCAGGATTTACTGGAAAGTAACGCCTTATACGACCTGATTGAGCGTGAAGTGGTGCCTGAATTTTATAATCGCAGTATCGATGGCATCCCACGTGGCTGGACCGCCCGGATGAAAAAATCGATCAGCACCAACGTAGCGGTATTTAACACCAACCGCATGGTCTGCGAATACACCGAAGTGAGCTATTTACCAGCACACACCCGCCTTAACCGGATGCGGGTAAATCAGTACGAACTGGGTAAAAATCTCGCCGCCTGGCGTGCCAGTTTACTGCGACACTGGCAGGATATTCGGGTAGAAAGCATCCAGGAACCACAATCACAGCAGCATCTGTTGGGTGAACCACTGGAACTGCGGGCCAAAGTTCATCTGGGTAGTGTGCTGAAGCCCAAGGATGTATCGGTGCAGATGTATTACGGCCCACTCGATTCATTCGGGCAGATCAGCAACGCCAAAGTGGCCGCACTGGAGCCAGTGGGTGGCAGCGGTCCTGTGTGGGATTACCAATTGGTGGTACCGTGCTGCACCAGCGGACAATATGGTTACAGCATTCGGGTATTGCCCCACCACACCGATTTGCCATCTCCGTTCGATCCAGCCTTGATTTTGTGGAGCTAATGGCAGGTGGTTGAGGAGGTTATTTTACCGGAGCATATGCCTCAATGACATGAAATGAACTATCCGGATCGACCGACTCCAATTTCATCGCAAAGGTGCCGGAATCCAACGATTCAATCAACCATTGGCCGAAAATGGTCCCTTCACCATCATAGGTGCCAAAATATTCGACATGATGTCGACCCAGGTATTTCTTCACCATCGCAACATTCCCGATGGAATCGTATTGACCAAGGAAAAGAAACGGGCCGATACAGTCGATGCCATCGCCTTCAATGATTCCCTGTTCGAATTTCAAGGTAACAGTCATTGACCGCTTTCCGTGACAACTTTGAATCCAATAGCCCTGCCAGCGCCCAGAAATAGCCATGGAACCTCCTTCAAAGCGGGTAATGTCCAATGGGATGATATGACAGTTGGCAGACGTAGTATACTGCATCTGGCAATCATGGAGGATCTGGAGAAGTGGTGCGTCAAACTATCAGAAAAATTGCTGGTAGAGAATCAATCGTCCGAAATATAGCTGTCGTGGGTGTCGTAGCCCGTGTCCAGATCCGGGTCGGATAGCGAAGAACCTGCATAGTAGGAGTTGTAGGTGTCTGCGATGGTGTAGCCTGCACTGTCGGTTTTCGCCTGAAAATTCACCACATCCCAGATAAATTTACCCAGCATAACCAGCAGAAAGACTCCTCCACCGGCAAAAATGGCGATAATCGTATTTTCAGATAATGGGGCCTTTTTCGCCGTCGATGCGGTTGTGCCACAGCTATCGTTGGGACACTGAGCAAAAATTTGCTGTGGCATGAAAATTAGGCTCAGACAAAAAATCAGCCCATAAATGCGAGTCATTTCCCACTTTCCTTGGGTAAATCAGGTCAATTTTCTGAAAAGTAGCACGCAAATTCGTGTGTGGGAAAGAAAACAGTTTTTTCATTCCCTTCTTGCGTTCTTCCCAATGGGTGGTTAGACTGGAGGAAATATTTTCTCCCCACCGTGGTGCTCTCTCCACCATCGGTGGTTCAAAAATCTTGAGAGGGAATCGGTGGCTATGCTCAATCGACGTCATTTTTTGAATCATTCCGCTGTCATCGCTGCCGCGATGGCTGCCTTGGAAAGCGATCTGACACCAAACCTGTACGCTGAAGACACCGCACCAGCAGCAGGAAATAAGGGCACTCTTCGTGTTGCTGTCGTGGGCGTGCGTGGTCGCGGCATGAGCCACGTGGGTGGTTTTAATGGGGCCAATGGCTGCCAGATCGTTACCGTCTGCGATGCTGACACGGGTGTCATTGGCAAAGCCATGGATGCCGTCACCAAGAAAAATGGCAAAGCACCCACCTTCGTGCAGGATTTTCGCCGAGTGGTGGAAGACAAGTCGATTGACATCATTTCCATTGCCACCCCCAACCACTGGCACGCACTGATGGCTATCTGGGCGATGCAGAACGGCAAAGATGTGTATGTAGAAAAACCATGCAGCCACAACGTGCTGGAAGGCCGCCGGATGGTGGAAGCCGCCCGCAAGTATAACCGCATCTGTCAGGTAGGCACCCAAAGTCGCTCCAATCCTGGCATGCGAAAATCGATTGAAGCGATTCATTCGGGCAAAATTGGCAAAGTGCATCTGGCCTATGGCGTCTGTTACAAGCGCCGAAACAGTATCGGCAAGACAGAAGGTGCACAAAAACTGCCCGCCACGCTGAATTATGATCTGTGGTCTGGACCCGCACCTGTCGTTGATCTGAAACGAAAAAATCTCCATTATGACTGGCACTGGATCTGGGCTTATGGCAACGGCGACCTGGGCAACCAGGGCGTGCACGAAATGGACAAGGCACGCTGGGGCTTGAACAAATCCACCTTGCCAAAGTCGGTGATGAGCTTTGGGGGCCGATTTGGCTATGAAGATGATGGAGAAACCGCCAATACCCAACTGTGTGTGTTCGACTACGGCGACAGCGAACTGATGTTCGAAGTGCGTGGTCTGGCCAGTGACAGTCCGTTCCCAGCCAACATGGGTGGCAAGAAAGGCAGCAATTTTGTTGGCAACATCTGGTATGGCGATAAAGGAATTGTTGTTTGCCCGAACTACAACTCCGGCGTGGTGCTCGATCTCGATCTGAATGTAGTTGAAAAATTCTCTGGTGGCGGTGACAGCATGCACTTTGCCAACTTTGTGGAAGCAGTTCGTGCCCGCAAACAAAGCCATTTGAACTGCGATATCGAAGAAGGCCACCAGTCGGCAGCATTGTGCCACCTCTCGAACATCAGTATGCTCAGCGGTACCCCCGCGAACCTGGCCGATATCAAGGATATCCCCGGCAGTATGCACATTGCCGCAGGTGCCAAGCGGTTCATGGATCATCTGGTCGATAACAAAATCGATCTGAAAACCACCCGTGCCATGGTGGGGCCGGTGTTAATGATCGATTCGAAAACAGAACGCTTCATGGGCAATAATGCCAAAGCCAACGAAATGCTGACTCGGGAATATCGCAAAGGCTTTGAAGTGCCAGAAAAGGTGTAATCGGCTGTTTCAGGGCAGGTTTTGCAACTTGCCCCCTCCCACTTTTTCTTGAGCTTGTTGATACTTCATGCATGCAAGTTGCGTTTTTGCCAATGAAAGGCAAACTTTTCACCTAATCGTTGGAAAAACCACGTGCCAATATAGCAATATTTGCATATAGCCAACTGGCAATGCACTGGCTTTCTTCACAAAATGAACAACTTCTCACACTTCTTTCAACAACTTTATAATCATTTTTCACTACAGTTCACCAGATAACCTTTGTGAAGAAAACAAGATGCGCTATTCCCTGATTTGTCTCGTTGGATGTATTGCCTCGAGTATCTGTCTCGCCCAGCCAAAAACGGTGGAGGTGCCATCGAAGGCACTTGGCAAGCCGGTATCATTGATTATTGAAGGGGAGATTTCTGAAAAAATTGCCCCCACCGTGGGCAATTTTGTGCAGGTTTATTATGAAGCGTTCCCAAAATTATTAAAAAACTTTGAGAATCCGGATCGCCCCGCAGAACATGCGGTGAAATTGATTTTCAAACGGGATATGCGGGTGCCCGCGTACTGCACCGGTGGCACAATCAGCATCAGCATTGAATGGATCGAAAAGAATCCCAACGACCTGGGCTTGCTGGTCCACGAATTGACGCACGTTGTGCAGTCGTATCCACGTGGGGCTCCCGGGTGGCTGGTCGAAGGAATCGCCGATTATTCACGCTATAAATTCAGCGACGAGAAGAATTCGGGCTGGAAGTTGCCCCCACTGTTGGGCGAGCGGAACAAATACACAGATAGTTATCGGGTGACCGCACGGTTTTTGGTGTGGCTGGACGCACGCCACCCGGGTGTGGTGGAAAAAATCCACTTCAATCTGCAGAAACGCGAATACAAACAGGAAGATTTTAAAACCCTGACAGGCCGCGATCTCGAAGTCCTGTGGGAGGAATGCGTGCGGGATCTGGCGAAAAGCAATCCAAAATCAAAGTAATTTCTGATTCGAGGCTGGTAGTCTACAACATCAATTCCTTGTTTACAGGGAAAAATCTTTCATATTTCTCTCATTTTTGCCCACTGGTGGGAGCGAATTTCGTTTCCTGGCTCAATTTTCCCACAAACAACTTCTGAGTGTGCGTGCTTGTCTGTAAAATGAAGCAACCACATAACTGGTACGTTTTATATCAGGGAATTTATGGATCATTTTCATTATCGTGAGCGGGAATTGTTTTGTGAAGAAGTGCCGGTGCGGGCAATTGCCGAGGAATTTGGCACCCCTACGTTCATTTACAGCCAGGCCACGCTGTTGCACCACCTGAAACAGATCCAGACTGCCTTTGCAGAAGTCAGCCCACTGATCTGCTACAGCGTCAAAGCGAACGGCAACATCCACCTCTGTCGCCTGCTGGCGGATCATGGTGCGGGCTTCGACGTCACATCAGGTGGGGAACTGTACCGGGCACTGCAGGCAGGTGGGATTGGCCCAAAGATCGTGTTTGCTGGTGTGGGTAAAACAGACGAAGAAATCCGCTTCGCACTGGAAAAAGATGTCCTGTTATTCGATGTGGAAAGCGAGCAGGAACTGCACACCCTGGCCGATGTCGCCAGATCGATGGGGAAAACAGCCCGCGCTGCCCTGCGAGTAAACCCCGATCTGCCACCGAAGACCCATGCGAAGACCGATACATCGGTGAAAGGGGTAAAATTCGGCCTCGATATCGAAACAGTGATTGATGTTGCCCGTGGCGTGGTTGGTCAGCCCGGACTATCCGTCTGTGGGCTGCACATGCACCTGGGCTCTCCCATTCTCAGCAGCACCCCGTACCAGGAAGGGATGAAAAAAGCGATTGAACTGGTGAAAGCCTTTCAGGAACTGGGTCACCCGATTGAATTTTTGAACATGGGGGGCGGCTTTGGCATCCACTACCGGAAACAGGAAGCATTGCCCGCCAGTGCCTTTGCAGAAGCAATTCTGCCAGGGGTGAAACAGTTGGGCTGCAAACTGGTACTGGAACCAGGGCGGTTCATTGCTGGAAATGCGGGTATTCTGGTGAGTCGCGTGGTGTTTACCAAAGAATCGGGCGGCAAGAGCTACATCATCCAGGATGCAGCGATGAACGATCTGATTCGCCCCACCTTATATGATTCGTTCCACCGAATCTGGCCGGTCCATCCCACCGAAGCGGTGCCGGAACGACCGGAAGATTTTGAAGTCCCTATCCCGAACACCCACCTGCAGAACGTGGTGGGGCCGGTTTGTGAATCTGGGGACTTTTTAGCGAAAGATCGCTATTTGCCAGCCATGCAGCGTGGGGATCTCCTCGCCACTTTCAGTGCTGGCGCTTACGGCATGAGTATGAGTTCGAATTACAATTCCAGACGAAGAGCGGCAGAAGTGCTCGTTACAGGTGATACATATCGTCTGATCCGTCGTCGGGAAACATATGCAGACTTAGTTGCACAGGAAGTTGATTGCAACAATTAATGAAGCGCGATGAAATAGATAAGGAGAATCTTGTCGCGAGATTAGGTCGTTTAACAGATCGTTTCTGGAGGTGCAGTCATGCAATTTCGCCTGGTATTATCGATAATGACAATGCTGGCATGTGTGCCAGGCCTGGTTGCACAATCAGAATCACCGTTTTATCCCACACCTAAAACTGTGCCGGAATTCTGGTCGGCAGTGCAATTTGAAATCCGGCTCGGCAACTATGAACGTGCCGCAGAGAGATTGAACAGCCTGCTGGCATTAGAGCCAGATGATAAAACTTTAATGGATCTGCTGAAGCCACGTCCGGATTCCAAGGATGAGGGCATTGCACCTTTCCTGCGTCTGCGAAACATCCCCACCTGGAACAAGGATGTTCGTAAGAACAAAGAAGCGAAAGATCAGGTCGAAACGCTGATTGGCAAGCTAACTACGGCCATGAAAAATGAGTTGACCAATCCCGTGCGTATTCGGAAATATGTCAACAATCTGGCTGCATCACCAGAAGAAGCCGCATTTGCGTTAAATGAATTGCGGAAATCCGGCACTGCCATCATGCCGGAAGTGGTGAAAATCCTGAAAGAACGCACCAATCCTGCGGTGCATTCCGCCTTGCTACAGGCTTTACCGGAACTGGCAATTGAAACCACGGGTGGGCTGGTGTTATTGCTTTCTCAGGCCGATGCGAAATTGCAATCGGAACTGATTGATGTACTGCAGACACGCTCGAATCCTCGTGAATTGACCACCAATGCCACCACCGACCCAATCCCCACATACTGGAAATTGCTGGGTGATGCGAACACCACTGATACAGTACGTGCGAAAGTTCGTGCCACCCTTGAAAAACTGTTTACAGTGGATCTCGATCGTCAACCTGATCCTGCGTTACGCAAACCGCAGGGCCAGTTGAACGCAATCGCCAATCGTTTTCACAACGATAAGGCAAATCTGCGAGTGCTGGGTGGGGATGAAAAAAATGAGAAAGTTCACACAGTTTGGGTGCCAGATGGTGAAGCTGTCAAAGAAACATTACTATCGCGTCGCGAAGCTCTGACGTATTACGCCTTGCGTTACGCACGATGGGCCTTAGCACAGCAATCTGATTTTGTTGAAGCACAAACCACATTCCTGACGGTGGCCATTGAACAGCAGGCTTTGCTGCAACCAGGCACGCCACTGGCAGACGCTGCACCACAACTGCAGGCAATTCTCAGTGGGGCATCGTTTGCTTTTCTGCAGGACTTCATGCATTCTGCAATTCGTGACAAACGCACCGCTGTGGTGCTGTCCCTGGTTCGCACGCTGGGTGATCGGGCGGAAATCAAAGCTGCCCAGCCAGAAGCACGTGCAGGTAGCGAGTTTCGACCAGCATTACTGGTTCAGGCGATGGATTACCCCGATCCACGCGTTCAATTCGCTGCCACGGAAGCACTGTTGAAGATGCCTGGTAGCCCCGTTCACCTGAATACCGATCGTGTCGTAAAAGTATTGTCAGAAACCTTGCTGGCAGGCATCCGTGGTGCCGGTACTCCGCAAGCTCTGCTGGGTGATCCGGATCCAGTGCGAGCACAGGCAATTGTGAATTCCTTACGGCAGATTGGTTATCGCACCGAAATTGCCCCCACCGGACGCGAATTGATGCGTCGCCTGAGATTAAAAGCTGACATTGACCTGGTTCTGATCGATCACCACCTGCCAGATCCGATGCTTGTGGATATGCTGGCACAAATCCGTGCAGATCGACGTGGCAAAGCCCTGCCGGTGCTCGTCATTGCCTCTCCAGAAGGGGTGACACCGATCAGCACGATGACATCGCTTGGCCGTCTGGCTCTGATTGTCTCCATGCTTGACCTGCCCGAAAATCCGTCCTTCTACGGTGACATCGCCCAGTTAACAAGGGACCAGACGCAGCGTGCCAGCGAAGACGAACAGAAAAAAATGTTGCTTGCCCGCCACCAGGCACAAGTAGCCTATATCACGAAACAGGTGGAAGACGCAGGCTTTCAATTATCACAGGAACTCAATGCGAAAATCGCTTATGTTTCTTACCTGACCCTGCCATTCCACCCGGGCCAGAACCTGGAAAAGAGCCTCACCACCAATACTCTGGTTTCGCTGTATGAGCGGGAACTGTTGATACTGCAAACCTTAATCCCAGCTGACCTGCGACGTGGTTTCAGCCTCTATCCGATTGACCCGGCCCGCGAGATTGTGGGTGTGGATGAAGTTCCTATTCAAACCTGGCGGATGCGGATTCCTGAAGAAACCGCGCCTTCGGAACTTCAGCGACGTCGGTTATCCAACTTGTTGACAACGATTGCGGAGCACGAATTGAAGCTTTCTGCGGAACTGAATCCACAAGTAGAAAGCAATTGGAAGATTGTGCAGGAACGCCTGCCGGTGAATGCCGCATTGAGAAACCCTGATCTGGAAACCCGCCTGGAAAAACGTACCCGGTTCTATCACAACGTTCGAGTGATTCCTGGGGTCTTTTCTTCCATCACTATTCAGGAACAGATCAATCAGGTGGTCGATCCCAAAGCCCCTATTCTTTCTCCTGAAGAGAAAGACATGATGGCACTGAAAGCACTTTCGTGGTTGAGAAAAATCGCGATTGGCCAGGTAAAAGGCTACGATATCAAACCTGCAGAGGGCGTATTGAGACGTGCTCTGCTGGAAGAAACGATGGTGGTTGCTGCGATTGAAGCGGTAGAAAGAATCACCAGCAAAGAAGTGCAGCAAGACCTGCTGAACGTGGTGATTTCAGTGGCACGTCCAGAACCAGTGCGAATGCTGGCTGCTGATGCCACCATTCGCCATATTCAGGCGAACGGCGTAAACGTTGGCAAACAGCAGATTCAAAGCATTATCGATCTGGCAGCAGACGAGAAAGGTCCACTGTTGGCGAAAATCAACTCGCTGAAAGGGATTCTGACACCCGATGCTGCAACAACAGGTAATCTCCTGCAACAGTATCAGCCAGTGGCACCAAAACCTGTTCCAATGCCCATGCCGATGCCAAAAGATCCTGAATAAAGCAGTTCAATTCGTCGTTTTGAATCAATTTCCCTGAACCAGATGTAGTGATTGTGTCGATTAAACCAATCATTGCGCCTGGCTGTGGGGGATATTGCTTTGAAATGGTGTTTGTTCGTCGGATTGTACTGTACTGCAACTTTGTTTGCCCAGGATGCCCAGTTTCCCAGATTATTACCCACTACGGTGCTGCAGCCACCTGGCCCACAGGTCATCACACCCATTGCGGGTGGGAAAGCCAGCACCACCAGCGAACCGATTCTCATTGAATTTTCATCTTTGGATCTGAAGGTACTGGAAACCAAAGGTAATCTGGAACTGTATGCGGGTGAAAAATTCCTGCGCAGTTTTGGGAACAATCGAACGCTCGCACAGGACATGCTCTTCAAGTTGCGGCAGACAGGTGCAAACCAACTGGTGCGTGTTGAAGGCAGTCATCCACCGTTTGAATTATGGCTGAATCGTGGGAAGATGGTCCAGAAAATCGCTGGCATTCACCAGTTTCTGCCAATCACTACAAAACGGGTCCAGGCACAGCAACTGCTTGGAAAATGGGTAGTTACGGATCAAACCAATATGCTGTACGACTTTGGCAACGCCAAAGAAAACGCGCTTGTTGCTGCGAAATTGTTCAAAGATCATGGCGTGAACATGGTTACCATGCACGGTGGTTTTCCTGCCAGCATGGTCTTTCCGATGTACGACAAACAAGTACTTGGCCTGCAACGCCCCACCGATCCAGATCCACTATCAGTGGTTCAGGGATTAACACATAAGCGGCACATCGTGGATTCCGACCTATTGCTGGACAATAAAATTGTGATCCAGTCGAAATTATTAGATGTTTCTCAGGTGGAAGGTGCCTGGATGTTGACCCACGATGGGGTAACTTTGGGGAATTTTGGGCTGTACCGCACCGATGCTTTGGCGGCGAAACAGGCAATTGAACAAAGCCGAGTGACGGAAATTGTTTCTATTGGTCAAACAGGCGTTCAATTGTGGTTGGTCAATGGGACCCCACTGCGTTATGCACCACGGAACGCAGGGAAGATCGATTCCTTTCTGGCTGACCGCCTGAATGTCAAGCAGTTACGGCAAAGTTACTGGTTGTGCGATGACCGCACCCCACTTTTGGATGGGAAAAGCGAAGCCGACGCACAATTATTAAAGCAAGTGATTGCTGCATATCGACTGTCAGCGATCTGTTCATACGGAAAACCAGGTTACTACGGGATCCAACTGCTGGCTAAGATGCCATAAGTTCGAATTGCACGCTAAAGGGTACAAAGTGCCCCATAGCCGTGCGGGAATGGGCTCCGGCTAAAATCGCAATCGAAGGTGGATGCCACCAAAAAAGCCTGGACTTACACTAATTCGGTCGCGTTCGTTGTCGCTGTATTGTCTGCCATTGAACAGAATACGGTCGAAATTGTAGCCCGCCTGGATTTCAAAACGCAGCAACGACCCGACATCCCAGAATAATCCCCCCAGGATCCGTTTTTCGTAACTGAACAGGCGGTCGCCGTTATTTTCCCGATCGGTCAGAAACCAGGTATCGTTAATCCAGTCGAAACCAGCGTATGGCCCCATCCCATCACAGACATTCCAGGTCAGCCGACTGCGAACTGTGCGGATAGGGAGATAGAACAGTTCGAATCGAATCGTTTTGTCATAAGCCCAATCCAGATAAAACGGCACACCAATATTCACGCTTAATTCATCATCTGGCCGCCACAAATAGGACAGCAGTGGCAGGGGATAACGAATTTCCGATGTGGGGTTGTACGTCAGCCCCACCAGCCAGGCATCTTTTTCTACTGCAGGGATCTGCATGTATCCAATCACACCTGCAGTCATGACGTTGCTTTGTTCAAATGGGCGATCGCTCGTGGAACCACCATTCACCACAATCCCACCGATCCAGCCATTTTCAAACCGGTGGGCAAACAGTGCCGCAATGTTGATGTCCCACAACGTATCGGGCAGTGGGCGATTACTAGTTGAAAAGCGGGCATTCCCGGAAATCAACCAGTTGCTGATGTTGAAGCCGAGAGCAAATCGATCTGGTCCATCATCCAGCGGGAGGCTGATTAACGACAATTGTTGCCGTACATATCCAAAATCCCCGGCTGGGGTGGTAGGACGATCGGGAGCATATGTGAAATAATAACCCGGCACCCCCACGCGGGATGCCAGCAGGCCCAGCCCAGTGGTTAGGCCGCTGTTATCGGAAAAGCGATCGATCCCAGGCAGGATACCCGCATTCCCAGGTGGGCTGATTGGCCGCACCGGTGTGGTGGGCAGTTGCTGTAATGGTGGCGGACGATCCAATCCGGGTCCCAGTGGTATCAAACCATCCGGGCCTGGCACTGGCAAGCGATCATCAAATAACGGCCGATCATCCAAAGGTGGTGGCCTGCCAAAGTCATCTGGTGTGCGTGTTCCCGGCCCCAGTGGAATATCGTCAAACGTTGCCCCGGGACGTGGCGTTTGTGCCTGGACATGGGCGACTATACCCAGCCAGCAACAGCATACCAGTACTCGCAGCATTTCTTTCACGAACGTGCGATAACGGGATCTGCAAAATTTTCAAGCGGAACTGAACAGTTCGTGGGACGCTACAGGAAAATACTTCTGGAGGCTGCGAACAGCGAAAAATGACTGAAGGTGGGAAACAGAGACTACGTTACATCGTTATTTCGCGATTTCTGCTTGTTGCACCAGAAAATGCGGACGGGCCAGATCGCCACGCTGGTGCGTGGTGCCAAACAATCGCACTTTCTGTGCATCGTATTGATCCAGATTCACGCCGGCACTTGCAGTGACATAATACACTGGCTCGCCACGATCATCGTACAGGCCGAATAGTTGCTTGCCATCAAGATTCAACTTGGCGATACGTCGCAGTGTTGCTGGTTTCAACCAACCACCTTCGGTATCGGGGCGGGCACTGGTGCCTTGCGTGGGAACAGGTCGTTCACCCACAGTTGAAGTGCGATTGCTCTTCTCTTTCAACCGCTCTTCCCGACAACGGGTGATCCGATTGTAGCAGATCACCTGGGCATCGTGGTCGGCCTTGGCGTTATACAGTTCGTAATAAATCTTCGTGTACAACTCTTCCGCTTTTGCATAATCCAGCAACCGTTCGGCATATTCTGCTTTGGGCCACAGGGGATTTTCTGTCAGAATTTTTGGCAAGCCCTGCGTGCCGGAAGGCAGGGTTTCTTTGGGCAAACTGACCACCCCCGCAGTGGGTGATTCTTTTACCACGGTCGAAGGGCTGACAATTGCCACCAGCGTGGGTTCTACTGCTTTGCGAGCAATATAGCGATAATCTCCCTCCGGTGGGATAATGGGATACCACACAATGCTGGTACTATGTTTGGAATTGTCCACACGCACCGGTTTGCCAATTACTTCAACGATGGTATCTTTGGGCAACCGCAGGCGGGCAATATCGGAAGGCATGTCGCCACGGGCATCACCCACGCGAACTTCCGCATCGTTGACACGCACTTCGACGTTTGCCATGCCACGATCATCCAGTTTGACTTCGCCCAGGTGGACAGCACGAATCCAGCTTTTGCAACTGGGTGGTGCCTGAACAATCAGAAATTCGCCTTCTTCGCCATAGACCAACAGGCGTTCGCCCTTGTTAACTTTACCCACTGAAGGGAAGCTGAACGCGGGGCCAGACAGAATGTCGGAACCATCGTAGGCAACAGTGGCTGCTCGCTTTTGCTGGGCACTGATCATGGTGGTTGCCAAAAACAGCGCAACAATCGTGAATTTTCTCATCATATTCCCCCAGGGTGCTGCATTCCGTTCGCTTTGCTCAACCACTCATCATGCAAAACGACCGCCCCATCAGCGTCCATCACATCGGTTCTGGTTGCCAATAACCGTTTGAACAGGAAAAGCAAGGGCAATTCCGGCAAGCGGGTGAAGGTGCATGACAGAACCGATTCAACAATCGATTACACTTCTGCCTGAATTGTGCAGTTTCGCCATTTTACCGTAACGGATCATCATTTTGTGAATTCCTGCTGAAACTTGCCCACCTTTGCCCAGAAGTTAAGCCAGGCTTGACGCTCGTCTGTGGGGAGCTGAAACAGTGCCAGGGGATGTCGCACTCCCGCTAAATCTGCATCTTTCAACCAGTGGGTCGTTTCGGCAGATATCATTGCTCTCTCGAGTTCCGGATTGGCACTGAATCGCTGACGATAATCCTGGAGTTGTTCTTCGAGGATGCTGAGGGCCTGGGTGCGTAATTGACTACGAGTGACCCCTGGGGTAATTGGTTCAACATTTCTGGTACCGCCTAAGGCAGCCAGACAGGCAGAATTATATATCCACATAGTGGCTGAAATTTTGGGGTCCATGGTATCTGCAAGTGGCACAAATGATTGAAGTAGCTTGATCCCTTCTTCAGGCTGGCCAAGCCGTTGCAAACAGAGTGCAAGGTTAGTGACATCATGCGAATTATTGGGGCGCAATTTCACCGCTTCACGGAAATTTTTGACTGCGAGATCGTACTTGTTCTGATATTTGAAAATGTAGGCCCGATTGCGATAGGGGAACCAGAGAGACTTGTTTAAATTCGTGGCTTGATCAAAATGATTGAGTGCTTCATCGTACTTACCCTGATCCCGTAAGACGCACCCGAGATCATTGTGGGCCATCTCATTCATTGGCGACAATCGAAGAACTTCGCGATAATCGGCCTCAGCACGATCGAGCATTCTCAACTGCTGCCAATAGATTCCACCACGTGCGTAAAGAGCGTCCGATTTGGTTGTGAAAGGCAGGATGCTGCCGGAATGTGTAGACAAGTAATCACTTGCTTCGGTCTCTTTTCCTTGCAAGTCGTATGCAATTGACTTCCAAATATGGCCTTCTCGAAAAAACTTCTTTAAGGAAACAGACTTTTCTGCAACGATTTCTAACTGCTGATAATCATGGAGCTTTGCAAGCACCATGAACAAGTCTTTGGATACATTATCTGGTAAATCATAGTCAAGTGGATAACTGAATTGATTCTGTATTGTATCCAAACTTTCTTTAAAATGGATTCTCGCACGCTCCAAATCATTCATCTTGAAATAAATTTTTCCTAACTCATATAATACTTTTGCAGAACAAGGTCGCACTTTTAATAGATGTTGGAGAGTATCAATAGCCTGATCGTACTGATTAGCTTCTTGCTTGATGTAAGCCAACCCAAGGTAAGCTGGGTAACAATCTATATCTAGCTCGATAGCACGTCGAAAGGCTTGTTCAGCCTTTAATTGCTGTCCAATTGCCAACAAAGAACACCCGTATTCAAAATGTAACGAAGCAAAGTGGGGATCAAGCTGAATCACTTTTTTCCAGGCAATGACAGCTTCAATACCATTTGCAGCCAATGCAATATCTGCAAAATGTGATGCTCGGGTTGGATTCGTGCGATATACTGAGACGTTGTTCAGTGGCCCAAAAATTGTCAACTGACGATTTAAACCGAAACTGTATACAGGCAGCAACTTCCTGTTGATTGGTGGGCGGGGTGGTTCCTTGGTTGCAATAAATTTGCTGAAGTCCAGCACCATTGTTCTATCGGTGCCTGTCACATAAAGCTGGTTTGTATCGTTAGAAAACTGCAAGGTGCCTGTGGGTATCGCAATTTGTACCAATGGTTTACCACGTGGATAATCCCAGATGATCAGTGTATTTGGCTGTGTTCTGGTCTCTGTAGAACGATTTACCAGTAAGCGACGTTCTGTTGGATGAAACAGGCATTGAAAGCTTGTTTTTAAGCGGTAAGGTTCTGCCGTGCAGGAAGTCAAACCATCTGTTTTGAACAACCCAAGGTAGTGTGCTTCGGGGTTTGTCTCCTTCAATTTCAGTGCAATATAATCATTCTTTGGTGAAAGATCGATACCAGCAACCACCCACTCGCCTGGGAAGGCATCCTGTCTGTGGTGCAGCACCTCACCTTGATGGTTCCAACAGTAAATATGCCCTTTATTTGCCCAGAATAATTTACTGCTATCTGCCGACCATGCCATGAAATCGTGATTAATAGAACCTGACAGATTCGGTCCGGCAGGCAGCAACTGAATTAATTTGCCGGTGTCAGAATCGAACAGTACCGTTTCATCAGATAGATTAGAAGAAAATGCCAGGCATTTCCCATCAGGAGATTGTCTGAATGAGAACATGTTCGACAACTTTTGCTGCCAAAGTTGCTGATGTGCTAACATATCAAATGCATGCAATTGCCGATTCTGGTTACTCGTGATATAGAAGAGAATCGGCTTTGTTTCATGAAAATTTAATATCTTATATTCATAGACTTCATTCTTCGACAACTCTATGTATCGACAAGTTAATTCGGAAAAATCCAGAATAGCAAAAATGCGATTAGGTGCTTCATCAGGAAGCCAACAAGGAATTGCTACAAATCTCCCACCAGGATGAATGGCTGCATTTGATAAATCATTTCCAGGGCCTATGGGAAAATCAGACAAAGTCGCATATCGGGAGAGGATTGCTTTAGGGAGTTTAATTTCCCTAGTGGTGTTTGTTTTGATGTTGCTCAGTCGGTACACACCTGGACCAGGTGGATCGTTATCGTTAGCGGTACGCGCAGCACCTCCCTGAAATTGCCACATACCAACTGCGGTTGTACGATTTGCCCAGACACTTGTTCTGGGATCTAATTTGTTCAAGTCGTTGAACAATTTCTGATTATCTTCTTTTGAGTACGGACGAGTCCGTTCATGGACCTGATCATCCAGAAGATGCCAGATAGTGGTTCGAACGCCACCGTTGTTCGGCATTTCTACAATGACCAACCGCTGGCCATTATCCTGAAATGAAGCCGTCAATATTTCATCATCTACATGGATCTTTTTCCAAAGCTGTTGTGTCAATGGATGCAATAATTCCACCCGGTTGCCATTGATTCTTACTTTCCAGCGTGGGTGCTCAATCGGTTCGCCGTAAATTGCTTGTATATTTATTGGCTCTAGTTGCTGTCCAGTCTTGTTGTCATATTGAATGAGAGCAGATTCCTTGTTTGCAGCTTCCATTTCCACAAATACGCGCTCATATTTAAATCGAGCCTTACTGAATTTCTTGACGATACTCCACCGTTGCTTACCAGTAGCAATCTCCCAGATGATCAGTTTATTAGGTGCATTATGCTGCCGATGCATCGTCAGTATGAGTTCCCCTTTGGGATCAAACTCGAAACCGATCAGTTGATTGGGTACTGGTTCGAATAATTGAATTTTCTTGCCGGATTCTAAATGTGTTATGAAAATTCTGCTTTCCCATTTTCCATTTGATTCCTCCTTTACTTGTTGTTTTCGTGAGATTACAGTTGCACGGAGTGATTTTTCAAAGAAATAGTTACTACGAAAACGGTGTGCAGGCTGGTATGTCTGAAATTCACAATTGACTCCATGGTCAATGAACCAGCCGTCACGTATCAGCGCAGGATCAAGTGATACTTGGGCAAGCTCACTCTTTTTGAATCCAGTGCGAACATCGTATATTGCAAATGGCTCTCGACCTGCAGGCAATGAAAAATCGAATCCATGGGGTAGTTTTCCCTGGGGGGCATCATCCAATTGCTGGAGCATCAGTGTGTTTTCGTGTCGCCAGTTCCCCAGGTGGGCAAAGAAGTTCAAACCTTGTCGGGTACGGTAGCGACCAGAAATGGGCTGGAAACCCAGCAATGGTTGTCCCGTTGCTGTTTCATAAGATCGCCCCTCAAAATAGTATCCATTTGGCATATTCTGGCGAAAAAACATGATGCGGCCTTCATCATATAATTCTGGCAAAGCATACATTGGATGCCCATCAACTTCCGGGTAGATCGTTTTCGCCTGATTGCCATTGATCAGATTGTTAAAGTAATGCCACTCCATCCCTATGAGATTCTGAGCATCACCCTGGGGAATCATTTCCTGTAATAGATCGCGAGCAATTGATATATCTTTACCATTCCACCTATCGTTCAATGTTAATAACTGGGATTCGTATAACGTCTGCTGAAGCTCCCGCCTGGAGGCTTGCACTTCACTTAATCGTTCCTGGGCCAGAATGCGTTGTTGCGATTCTGCATTTTTCGCCAGTCGTTCTTCTTTCGCAGCATTGCTGGCAATAGTTGCACTCTGCTGGGCTCTGCTGGCCTGGCGCTTCGCTTCCATCAATCCAAAAACGGTGCCAAGCATGCCAATAAGTAAGGTCAGGCAGATCGCCAGACCTGCAAACACGCTACTGCGATTTCGCCGAATAAACTTTTTCAGACGATATGACTTGCTGGGTGGCCCTGCCGTAATTGGTTCATGTTGCAGGTATCGCTCGATGTCATGGGCAAAAGAAGTTGCAGATTCATACCGTCGTTCCCGATCCTTTGCCAGTGCTTTTAGCACAATCCAATCGAGCTCTCCTTTCACCATTCGTCCCAGTTTCTGTAGCTCAATCTGTCGATTCACTGCCACCGTAGGTGAATTATCTGCGGAGCTTAGCCTTGAACTGGGTGTCGGAGCTTCTAACTCCCGAATCATTCGCAACATCTCTTCCAATGCGATCTTCTTCAGAGTTTCCCGCGTGATGGGCGTATTACCCGTCAGCAATTCATAAAGGATGATGCCAAGCGAATAAATATCCACTCGTGTATCGATATCAATCGCATTAAACGTGGCCTGCTCTGGTGCCATGTATAACGGCGTGCCCAGAACACTGCCGAATCCAGTGAAAAGTGTTTTGTCCGATAATTGCATGCCGTTAGTGGCTTTCGCCAGGCCAAAATCGATCACCTTCGGCACCGCTTTCCCATCATGGGATTCGACGAGAATATTCGAAGGTTTTAAATCACGGTGAATAATCCCCTTCTGGTGTGCGTGCTGTACGGCTTCGCATATAGGAATAAACAAGCGAAGCCTGTCAATTACTGTCAGGCGGTGTTGGTCGCAATACTCGTTCAATGGAATTCCTTTAACCAATTCCATCACAAAAAACGGCATCCCAAGTTCCGTGGTGCCCGCATCCAGCAACTTGGCAATATGTGGGTGATCCATCAAAGCAATTGCCTGGCGTTCCGCTTCAAAGCGTGCCAGGATCGTTTTTGATTGGCCACGTTCCACACGAATCAGTTTAACGGCCACTCTCCGTTTGACCGGGGTTGATTGTTCGGCCATCCAAACCGTGCCCATGCCTCCTTCACCAATTTGTTGCAACAGCTTGTATCTGCCTGCAATAAGTACCCCGGCAAAGTCGATCTCCTGGAGGACGGGCAGCGTTCCAGTCAGTTCCGGGTCGGGCATACCAGAGGTCTGTTCGGGTGGGGTGCCAATTGAAAAGTCTGCATCAGCACGCAACAGTGCTTCCATGCGTGCCCGCAATTGTGGTTCAGGACAATAGCGATCCATAAATGGCCCACGTTCACTTTCGGGCATCAGCACCAACTGCTGAAAAAGTACTTCTTCGGTCATGAAAATTCTCCGTACACTCCATTAGCGAAATCGCAGACAGAATTCCATCAAAAATGAAATAAAATTCATTTTTCAGGGCGATGGCTGTTAGTTTCCCGCTTTGGCCTGACTTTCAACCGCCTATAATCGAAGCATGAACGTAAATCCATGCAAATATAATATATCCTTCCTTTAAAAAAAATGCAATTTCGTTCAGATTGAAAGTGAAAATCACTGAAATTTGTCATCGTAAGTTTATTTCAAATAGTGACTTACGAAATTTACGGAAATTTTGATAATTTTTGCAAAATAGCGATCACCCTACTAAGGAAGTAGTGTACATTTGGCAGAAAAATCTTGTTCCAGCGGGATTATTACGATGAAAATAATGCCACTTGATCTGGAGTGCAGGAAAGGCTCTGACAACATCTCATCCTTCTTTCAAGCCTTCCAGCAGCAGGGAGCCAATCCTGACAGTGGTAGCGCCTTCTTCAATAGCCACTGCGAAATCGCCGGACATGCCCATGGATAACTGGTCAAATGGGTGGCCCGCAGCACGCCAGCGTGGGGCATGTTTTTCAAACAATTGTCGCAAGGCACGAAAGGTGGGGCGGATTTCCTCGGCATCTTCCGTATAAGCAGCCATTCCCATCAGGCCCAAAATTCGTACCCCAGGTGGGGTTTGGTCTGGGCTCATTTCTGCGAAAGTTTCGGGCGAAAAACCATGCTTCTGTTCTTCATTGCTGATATTGATCTGCAGGAAACCTTCGATCGATCGTTGCTGGTGGGTGGCCTGCTTGCCTACTTCGGCCAGCAGGCGTTCTGAATCCAGACTATGAATCCAGCCCACGTGGGGGAGCAGATCGGCCACTTTGTTCCGCTGCAGATGACCGATCATATGCCAGTGAATGTGCGACTCATTCAGCCGCAACTGCTTTCTGAATAAGCACTTGTGGGCGACTTTCGCCAAAATGCTTTACCCCAAGCTGGTGGAGTAATTTAACCACCCGTGCTGGCACCGTCTTGGTTACCGCAACCACCAGCACCTGATCTGGGGTGCGGCCAGATCGCTCGCACGATTGTGCAATTGTTTTATTAATTGCATCCAGGCGGGTCTGCAGGATCTCCAGAATCTCCTCATTAGTCATTTTCTCATCGCTTTTTCATGATTTCGCAGGCAATTAAACGATCCGCACCACGTAAGTACAGGATGCCGTTACACACAATGGGTGCGGCCCATGCCGGGTAATCAAGATCTGTTTTCCAGACGGCTATTTCCTGATACTTCTGATGGTTTTCTTTGAACAAAATCAGTTCGCTGCGTTCGGAAAGGCAAAGGAAATGGCCATCAATCCACAAAAGCGACGTGCGAGAGAGGCCTTTTTTCTCCCACATCACTTCACCGTCTTTCCATCGCACGCACCGTAAGGTGGCTTCGTTTTCGTGCCTGCCGCTGGAACCATACACATAGCCATCGCGGTGAACGGGAGTGTTCCAGTGGCACCGCAGACTTTTTTCATCGCGATCTTTTTCCACATCGGACCAGAGCACCTTTAACTTGTTCTGCTGATAATCGAGCAGCACCCCTCCTGGGCCGTAGCATTCCGTCAGCAGGATCTGGCTGCCCACTACCGTGGGGTTACTGGCATTGACGCTTTCCAGAATTTCCGCACGCCAGGGGAAGGAAGTCAGTTCTTTTCCAGTTTTGGGATCGAACAGCACCAACCCACCTCGAGCGAAATAGAGTCCCACATCTTTGTCGGCGATTTTGCGAATAGTGGGGCTGGCGTATGAGGCTAATTCGTTGCCAAAGCGGTAGATTTCCTTGCCGGTTTTCTTGTCGAACGCCACAATGGCCGTGCCGTTGCCTTTGGCATCGCGAAGATCGAAGACCCGTTCTCCTTTGGGGCTGCCACCGATGGCAACAATCAACAGATCCTGGTAAACTAGTGGCACGCTGCCCACACCAAAGAAGTTCTGCTGAAAGTGGTAGTTTTTGCGGGTATCGTTGCTCCAGACGACTGTGCCATCTGTGCTTTTCAGGCACACCAGCATCCCTTCCGGCCCATAACAATAGACACGCTCACCATCCACTACAGGACAGGCACGTGGGCCCGGACTATAGCCATAGGAATCAATGTAATCGGTCTCGTATTCGTATTTCCAAAGCGATTTGCCTGTGATCGCATCTCGGCAGGTCAGTCGATTCGTATCGCGAAAGCGGTCGAAGTGGTATAATTTCCCCGCCTGGATGACCGGTGGGGCAAATCCCTGCCCCATTTCCGCTTCCCACAGAATTTTCAGGCCGTTCGCAGGCCATTGGGTCAGAATTCCTGTTTCGGGCGATTGGCTATCGCCATTGGGGCCCAAAAATTGTGGCCAATCGTACTTGGTTGTGGCAGGCTGGGCCACCAGGGCATTGGTGCCTATTACCCAGCACAATACCAGCAGAAAGCAGCGCATGGTTGATACTCCCGAGGTTATGAGAACACACTCATTAATGTTTCGAATTGCACATGGTGGCAGCGTCATCCTGCCCCTGAATTACCATGGTCACCAGCTGGAAGCAGGTGCCACTTTGCGCACTCTGATAAAGCACTTTGCCCACAATGAACTTAGCCATTTCCGAGATTTTCGCTGGAATCGGCAGTGGGAAGCAAGGCCGCACGCAGTTTTCGCAACGCACGCAGATAGCGCATTGAGGCTGCCGCCTCGCTGAGTTCGAGTATTTTTGCCACTTCCTGGTTGGATAACTGTTCGTGGTGCCGCATCAGAATGATATCGCGGTCTTCTTCGTTCAGAGTAGATAGTGCCTGCTCCAGGCGGGCCTGCAGTTCCTGCTGAATTGCTTCCGAAGCGGGGGTGGCATCCCCACAGATCAATTGGGAGGCCAGCATAATCGACGACTGATCCGACCACGCTGGCCGCACAATTGCCTGTTCACGATCAATGCTTCGGCGTTGGGCCACGCGATGACGACGGTGTGTGTCGATAATGCGGTCCTGGGCCATGTGCCGTAACCACAAATGAAAGGGCATTCGCGGGTTCTGCAGATATTCCCGCAGTCGAAGGTTGGCTTCGACCATCACATCCTGCACAATATCGCTGGCATCGGCACGGATTCGCAAGGCGGGGTCCAGCCGTAACTGAATCACTTGTCGTAACGGTTCGCGGTACTCTGTCAGCAACTGTTCCACAGCACCCGCGTCACCCGCATTGGCCCGATCCAGTAATTGGTGCGTCGTTTCCTCTGTCGGCCACATGATATTCCCCTGTATCAATATCTTAGCACCCCACCACAGGGGATTCCATCATGGAAGTCAATCGGTAACAGATACTTTTACTATCGTACGAATATCAGTGTTCCACGTGGAACATTTTTAATATTCGTACAAGTGTTCATATATCGGATTGATATCCCACGTGCTGTAACTGATCAGCCATTGGCAAACATTTCTTTGATCTGTTTGGTTCCAATACCGATGGGCCGATCCAGCGGAACCCCCGCACAGGCCAGAATTGTCATCAACAAGTCGCCCTGATTGCCCTTCGTCGTGGCTAAGAACTGCCCAGTCTTGATCGAACCACCACCTTTGCCAGCGATGATAAACGGAAGATTCGCACGGGTGTGCCGATTGCCATCTTCCAGGCCGGAGCCCCACATCATAATGGAATTGTCGAGCAGTGTGCCCGCACCTTCGCGCAGACCGGCCATCTTTTTCACCATGTAGGCAAACTGATCGATGTTGAACTTGGTAATCGCCGCGACTTTCCGCACCATCTCTTTCTGGTTGTTGTGGTGGGTCTGGGAATGATGGACGTCTCTGAAGCCCAGTTCGGGATAGGATACTCCATTCGGTGTGGAACCAATGTAGGTGCTTACCCGCGTCGTATCCGTCTGGAAGGCGAGCACGGTCAGGTCGCACATCACCTGCATATATTCACTTCGCTTATCGCCTTCGGGAATTTTGATTTCAATCTGGGGAGAATCGGAATCGAACCGCTTACTGCTGCGAACCCCAGCTTTTTCCATCGCTGCATCTTTCTGCCGATCTTCGATTGCCGCAATCCGCCGTTCTACGGAACGCACACTATCGAGATATTCATCCAGTTTCTGCTGGTCGTAAACAGGCAGTTTTCGCCGAAGATCTTTTGCCCCACCGAGAACCAGGTCGAGCATTTTCCGGTCGAGTGGATTGGCCTGAGCAGAATTACCGGGTTTGTCACTTTTTCCAAACAAGCGATTCAGCACCCGGCGTGGGTCGATCTCTGCTGGCATTGCCTGCGTGGGAGAGCGGTAGCTGCAGTGGGAATAATAAGCCTCGTGCAGGCCCTCCTGATTTTCCTTATGGGTCTGCGGCATCGTCGCCAGTTCCAGCGAAGGCAACAACGTATGGCCGCCCACATAGTTCGCCATGATCTGGTCAGCAGAAATGGCAATGTTGACCTTACTGCGTGTATCTGGATCCGGAAGTCGTGCGGTAAGCCAGGTTGACAGCTCCAGTGCGTGTGGTGCCCCATTGAATGGGTTGATGGGAATGCCGGAAATACCCTTCATCAGCAGGCATTGGTCGATGACCGGACGAAGTGATTCCAGTGCTGGTGGTGGTGTTTTGAGGAAAGTTTCTGGGTTTTTGGGCCAGAACTGGTCCATAATGACACCGTGGGGCATATACATGAAGGCGAGCCGCACAGGTGGCTTTGTCGTCAGATTGCCTTTACCACCAGCAGCCCACCCGAGGGAATCCATGAACGGCAGAGCAAGCGAGACCCCCACTCCTTTGAGCATGGCACGGCGATTGACATGAGACTGGAAATTCATGGTTTTGCTCCTTTGACTCTGCGATGAGTAAATAAGTAACTATTGATGACTTCGGTAATAATCGTCCGCACGCGGTAGTTGTCTTTGGCGATCGGAACCATTAACTGATCCACGACAATTTCGTCATATCCTTCCAGTTGTCGCCCCAGTGCATATGCCAGCAGCCGTTCGGTCAGATTTCGGGCAATATCTGCTTCTCGCTTTGCCAGCAGTTTCTTCAATTCGGCTGGGCTGTTGAAACTGCTGCCATTCGGAAGTTGCCCCACTGAGTCGATGGGGAGGCCGCCGTCATCTTTCACCCGCCATTGGCCAATTGCGTCGAAATTTTCCAGACCAAATCCAATCGGGTCGAGAACCTTGTGGCAGTTCGCACACGTCGATTCGGTGCGGTGCAATTCGGTTCGCTGCCGCAACGTTAAGCCCTTTATTTTCTTCCCATCCTGTTCGGCAAGTTCTGGCACATTCGGTGGGGGTGGGGGAACACGTTCGCCCAACACCTGCTCCAGCACCCACACACCGCGCCGAACCGGGCTGGTGCGGTTGGGGAAAGAGGTCGTCGCCAGCATCGCAGGCATACCCAACAGACCACCACGGTTGGCATTTTCCAGCTTAACCCGGCGCATTTCGCTGCCTTTGACATTCTGGTCCAGACCGTACAGTTTTGCGAGTGGCTCATTCAGAAAAGTGTAATCACTGTCAATGAATCGTACCACGCTTTGGTTTTCCCGCACAATACTTTCAAAAAATAAGCGGGCCTCTTCGACCATTGCCTTGCGGAGTGTGGGGGTGATCTGTGGAAACAATTCCGGATCGAACACCTGCCGATCCAGGTCACCCACACCCAGCCACTGGCTGCCAAAACCATCGAACAGTGCCCGCGACCGTTCCTCCTTCAACAGTCGCTCTACTTGTGCCCGCAACACTCCCGGCTGATGCAATTGCTTTCGATCGGCCAGTGCGGCCAATTCCGCGTCCGGTGGGGCAGACCACAGCATATAGGAAAGCCGGGAGGCTAATTGGTAATCATCCAGTGGCACAATCGGCTCTTTCGAGTCGACTTCCCCGGCTGGGGTGATGAAAAGGAACTGGGGAGAGACGAGAATCGCCTTCCACATCAGGCCCAACGAGTCGGTATAGCTCAGATTGTTGTCGCGGGCGAGGTCGAATACTCCTACCAGCACATCCAGTTCTGCGTCTGATGCTGGGCGACGGTAGGCTTGCCGTGCCAACGATCGGGCAACTCGGCGGGCTTCCTCTCGCAGATTCGCTCCGTTCAGCGGTAACTCGCCAAACAGTCGCTTTTGCACTGCCGTCGGTTCTTTTCCCTCAGGGGCAATCACCTGATCGATCACCTTGTTGGCAATGCTCAGAAACTGCTCCGATTGCAGAGGGGAAATAGTATTGAGAAATCCCGCACCAACGACTTCTTCGGGCAGACTGTCGGCAATTGATTGGTCCACACCATACAATACATGCAGCGTATTGGCATATTCTGCTTTGGTGAGCCGACGGATCACGAAAGGCCCCGGGTCTTTCGGGCTCAAATATTTCAGTTTGCCAATCCATTCGAGAAATTGCCCCCGCTCGGCTTCGGTGGGGATTTTTCCTGCATCTTCCGGTGGCATATCGTGCACTTTGACGCTGGCAACTGCCTTTTTCCAATGTTCAAACGAAGACGCACTGCCAGGATTTTTCAGTGCCGATTGAAGATTGACCCCACCTTTGGGTCGGGTGCCATGACAGCGAATGCAATACTTATCAACAAAAGGCCCCACCTTTTCTTTGAAGGTTTTCGCAGCATCCGCGCGATTCGCTGCCTCATTCGTGCCAGCATTACCGCTTTGTGCCAGACAATCGGAAGTCAAAGACAGACACAATGCAAAAACCATTGCTGCAGTTGAGGGTGCCCACAGGATAATACGAGATGCTTGCATGCGTGCTGTCCAACGGCGATGGTAGGTATGACAGACAGAGGGTAAATGGCTCGCCAGAACGCCAGTTTCTATCTTAGCATATTTGCCTGTAGTTGGGCGAGAGCAAGGTAGTGGGATTGCGAGTACTTGCTGAAACGGAAAAAATTTGGGTCTGGGGTAAATTCCATATCAACCAGAATTAGATGGCAACGCTCATTTTCTGAATTGTGGGCGAAGTTGCAATCGATTACACGCTTTGTTCTTCGAATTACTGCACAATTACTTTCAATTCACGAGGTGGGGTGGGGCCGATGTCCGGCACCAGACGAATCGAAAAGCCCGTGCTCTTCTTCGAACCTGCTTTGATCGTAAATTCCAGTTTGTTGGTGGCAGGGTCCACTTTCACACTGGCGGGTACGGTAATTTCACTGCCGGGTGTCGGCACCAGTTTCACTTCGTAACTGCCCAGGTAAGCAGCCCCCACGATAGTGGTAAGCGAAACTTTCAATTCACCACCAGAAACAACTGCAACCGCTGCGTTTGGAATCTGAACACGAATTTGTTCGAGGCCATCCAGGTAATCCTTTGCGTAAGTAGCATAAGCATTTCTTTCGCGAATCAATGCATCCCGAATACGTTCTGCTTCTGCTTGGATATTCTTCAAATCCTGACCTTCTCGGATACTGCGGCGGATATTTTCGAGCTTGTTGATCAATGTTGTCAATGTCAGTTGAGCGTTGCGGGATTCCTCAACGTTGGGTGCGATATTGGTAGACAATTGCTGTGAAATGCGTCCCACAGCAGCTTCACAATTGGGGAAATCTTCTGACACGCTGCTATTGAGTGGGCGAATCACCTTTTCGGTCAACGCTGCAATCAAGGAGTCCTGCAGTCGATTCGCACGATACTCTAATGCCAGACGGGAGTAATCGGTATTGACTTCAGACACCACATCGCGAGATTTGGCAATCAGTTCCAGAATACCAGTAGAACGGGTCTTCTCCGGGCTGAAATCGGCATTCGCACCTGATAACGAACTGAATCGTGCGGCCATCGACAGATAGTCGGAATCTGCTTTTCGCAGGCGGGCAATCGCATCATCCAGTTTGTCCACCAGCGTTTGTTCTTCCAGACCGATTTCCGTTAACAATTCCCCATCAGAAACAATTTTGAAGGTAAAGGTTTCGGTATTCAGGGTGGTGCCTGGCTTGCCACCTTCCACATTGGTGTCGACCGCTTCCACGGCCAGATTCAGCAAGTAAGTCCGCTGGATATCCTTTTCTTCCCGCCGTGCCAGACCAGGTGCATGTACCTCGAGGTCAAACGCACGGTCCGGATCAAGCTCCAAACCTCGGAATTCCACCGATTTCAAAATCTGATCGTCTGGCCCCTGGGGGCGTGGTAACGTCAGACGTTTATCGAGTTCTGCCATGCTGGGGCCCACATTACGTTGATATGGACCGGAAAAAGCACCCAGTGGAGCGCGACTGTTGACGACCGTTCGTTCGGAGCCCACATAAGGTGCCACCTGTTGAGACGCCACCACACCATAAATCCAGCTTCCGTGATTGGGAATGGCGGGCAGATTGTTCAGCACCCACGCAGCCGTGCTGGCCCGCTGGTTAACAATTGCCTGCGGTTCTACTTCAGCATAGGTGTAAACCATATCGACACGGTTTAGGCCACGGTCGTCCCGCACCTTACTGTCTTTGGTGAACGGCAGAATCGCCCGTGCAGTGCAGAGATAGACATCACCCACCTTGCGGATGATATCCACCGCCACATTCACATCCGGTGGGCGGTCTTCTTCCACAATGACCTGCACGAGCCGTTTGCTGGTGACATTGTCAGTATCTTTCAGAAACAGTTCAAAAACTGTTTCCCGAGTGATCTGGGTGTTATTTTCCTGATTAAACGTAAATGAGAAGCCATTATCCACAATTTTCAGTGGGATCGGATCGGGATTTTCCACTTCGCCCGCTTTACCAGGGAATTTACCCTGTTTGGGAAGGATGGCGGCTTCCACTAGTGGCTTGTCGGCCTTGCCACGCAGCACCAGATCGGTACCAGCGGGGATATCAATTCGGGATTTTTCACCGGTCAGTGAGATATTCAAATCTTTGAACAGATGTTTCTTGCCTTGCAACACCTGCGGATTGGTGGCGTAAGGTTTCATTTCGGAAGGCAGGCCAGCCGGATCGACAAATGGCGGCTTGTGGTACAAGTACGCCGGGTGGTATTCATCCCGCTGGAACAGTTGCAGTGTAGGGGCCGGTACCAGCGTAATTTTTCTCGTGGGTGTATCAAAGTTTTCCCCACGTGTGTAAAACTCAACGCTTTCCTTCAGATCGGTCATGGTGGCGGAGAACTCGTTGTATTGTTCTGGCCGCATCTTCATATCGACACTGGTTTTGACACCACTATAAAACAATTCCACTTCTTTGGGGATGTCCAGCTTTCGCAGGGTGCGTGTCATTGAGGATTTCGCTGCCAACTGATCCAGTTGGGTAAAGATACTTTCAATTTTTGTCAGCGTTTCGCCGTGCTTCGCTGCCAGCAACGTCTTCACTTGTTCGTTGTCGACAAACACCTGCTTCACGCGATCCACTTTCCAGGCAGCGGAATCTTCAGGCACTTCAGCCACATCGCGGGGAATTTCAGGCATTTTGAATGGGTGGGACGCACCGAACAACAACGTGCCGAATGTGACCACCTGGCGGGAATCCCGCAACTCCTGCAGGGGCAGTGCAGGAACATCCTTCTGGGAAAGTTTGCTCGAAACATCGGCCCAAGTCAGTGGTCGCCAGCCGAAATCACTGGTATCATCGGCGATCACCCATTGATAGGCTGCCACCTGAATCAGTGGGGATGATGCATCCCGCCCGATTCGGCGTTCATTACCTTCAAAATTGACTACCTCAATATAGGCTCGCCGTGGCCAGGGAGTTTTCTTTAAAAACAGATCACGCTCTGCCAGAATTGTAGACACATCATTAAAGCGGTTCACAAACGCTGCTGGCTTGGTGCGTGTGATGGCACAGATCGCCACCCCACTCAGCACAAACAGCCCCACGGACAGACCCAGGAACACAAACGCCTGGCGCCAAAGGCGTTTCCAGTTGAATACCTGCTTGACATTAACCTGATCAATCCGATCGCGAGCATCATCGATCGTTTTCTTGATCATTTCGATCGAATAACCATAGCTGGCAGCTTTTTTCAGATCAGTTAACTGCACAGCGGTAATCAGACGATCCCCCAGTAGTTGTGGGTGCCGTCTTTCCAGCACCATCGCCAGACTTTCCTGAGAAAAATCGCGAGTCAGACGAATAAACAACTTCGTCAGCAGCAATGCCAGAAAGAATGCGGAAGCAATGATCAGTGCGACAACTCGGAAGCCACGGTGGGCATCAACTGCCCAGTCGAAAGCGAACAGTTGGAACACACCATAGTCCAGCATCATTGCAATCCAGAACCAGGCCACTGCGAACAGTGCCAGCGCCAGAAAACTTTCGATCGTGACGTAACGGCGGATAATCCCTTTGAGTTTCCCCAATGGATCGGCAATTTTCGGATCGACACCAATATTTGAATTCGTCGTTGCCATAATGAATCAATTACCCGGGCTATCAAGAAAGAACAATGTCACAAGGTTACAAATTAACAGGGCAGCAGTTACGCCAGTTTTAATAGTTTTCTGGTCATCCATTCCAACGACAACAGTCCCACCACAATGAGGAGCATCAGGCCCACCCGCATCGGCTTGTCGGTCATCCAGCTGGTCATGAAGCTGGGAAGCGTTACGCCACGATCCCAATAGTCTTCGATGGCACCTTTGTTCCGTAGTGTCTGCACATTGGAGCTGATGCAATCCGGGATTTTCTTTACTGCTTCTTCATCGGTAAACCGGAATGTCAGGCGTTGACCTTCCGCACCATTCCCTGCAGAAGACGAGATGGTATTCCATACCGCCTGATCCTGCACGTTATTTTTCACTTCGCTGACATCAGAGGCTAACAGATACAAATCCTTGAAATTCGGCATGGTGTTATCCACTTCCGGATTCGATTCCTTGATGACAAATTTGCCAATCGGCATTTCGGTGGTGCCAGGCACTTCCGCTTCGGCCCGCCAGACACCTGCAGCAAACTTTTGTGGGTTCAGTAGAAGTCGACGCTCAAAAATTCCATCCCAGGCATCGGGAGTGGCATCAGGTACTTTGCGGGCAGACATCCGTACTTCCTGGGCAAATTTATCATGGTATTTGGCCTTGGCAGCAGCAATCTGCTCTTCGCCCACCAGTCGTTCAATTTCCGGTGGGTATTTTTCGAGGTTGATTGGTCGCAACACCACGCGAGGTTCACTGTTTTGTGCCAGTGGGCCTGCATTGGCATCAAACAGTTTGAAACGCACCGATAATGGACCATCGATCGTATACGTGCCACCAAACAGTGGGGTACCACGACTGGTTTTCTTCCGCATCCGGGCGATCGACAGATAACGGGTAAACTTGGTCCAGAATCGTTCCGAGTAGGCAGCCTTATAACGACGCAGTCGCCACAATTCTGGATTCCCCACCCATGCGGTGCGACCTTCGCCGTACTTCATTACAGCCAGCCAAGGTGGGCTGCTGCCATCAGGCAGTTTGATAGCATCAGGATCAGGGAATGTAGCAATCGTGGTTGCAACTGGCTTTTTGTCTGCCACCGGGAAGTAGTTGTAGAACCCACGGATGACCTGCGAGGTATCGGTGCGTGTGTCGTTACCAGTAAAGTAACGCTCCCACGCAACTTCAATCGGCAGGGTATCATCGATCTTCAGAAAATCCATATCGCCAGCGATATTCTTGAATTCCAATCGCCATGGCTTGTTCGTTTCACGACGTGCTGCTGCAAGTTGTGGGTCACCAGGAATGACTGGAAGAATATTCAACAGCGGCTTGAACTTGTTTTCTGGGTCTGGCCGCACAATTTCTTCCGTGTGGATGTGACCAGCCACAAACATCAGTCCCCCACCCTGTGTGTTGACCCAGTTGAAGACCAGGCGGATCTGTTCTGCTGTCAGGGCAGTCCAGTCGAGGTCAAAAGAAATAATGGCATCGTAACGATTGAGATTGTACCACTTGTCTTCAGGTGGCACCGCAGCATCATCCAGGAAGAACTTATCTGGGAATCTCGTCAGTTGACGCTCTGCATCTTCCATCAGGTTAATTTTGCCACCGGTCCCACCATCGTTTTGTACAAACACGCTGAGATCGGCTTTATCACGAATTAACTGTGTCAGCAAGAATTGGAAATCACGGTTGGGTGCACTGCAGCACAACAGGATTCGCAGTGGGCGTTTTTGCACTTTCAGGATCTGCCAGTCGGTTACGTGTTCCTTTTCGGCGTACCGTTCTCCCTTGACGCTGGGTGTGGTGGCGCGGGTACCAGTCGGCTTCCAGCAATGAATTGGTGGGCAAGCCGCTTCATCTTTGGCACGCAGGACATCGGGCACGTTCGCCGGATCAATCACAAACTCGGCAGTACCATGGGGTGGTTCACCCGGCTTGTAAACTAATTCGGATGGCAGTTTAATTGGTTCTGGGGCACCAGGTACCAGCACTTCCAGGTTGACCGGGGCTTTTTTGCCCAGCAGGCCATCGCCATCCACTTCCACAATAATCTTAAAGGGATCATCAGGTGGGGTTTGTTCTGGTGCGGAAAGATCGGTGATTCGCACGGAAATTACTTTTTCCTGAGAACCAATCCCCACGGTGAAGACAGGAACTTTCTCCCGCTTGGCACGTAATCGCAGATCGCTGATGGAGTTTTCCCCACCGCCAAAGTTGTTCTGGCCGTCGCTGAAGATGATCATGCCGTAGACCATATTCCCACCTTCGCGGTTGAGAATATTGGTGACACCATCCGGAATGTTGGTGGCAGAACCAATTGTTTTGTAAACTTCGATGCGGCCCATCAGCTTATCGCGGTTGCGTTCCAGCGTGGCTTTGTCTTCAGGTGCCAGTGTGGTGGGAATGGCAGCATCTTTGGCATCGAACCATTGTTGAGCCCAGTCGGCAGTGCCGGGTGCCTCGCCGTCCCACTGAGCAGTAGCTGCCAGCTGCTGAATCCCTTCGTTCGAAAGTCCTCTGGTCAGCCACGGTTTAAAATCATAACTGGCAAAGGCTCGCCATTCTTCTTTCGTCCAGGCATTCCCCTGCACCCGCCGGGCACTGCCATCGGCAGCAACTGCACGGTACACAGGCACCAGTTGATTGCTGGCATTGCGTTCAAAAGTTTGTACTTCTTCATCCAGCCTGCTACCCACGCGGTAAATGTAAACGGGGTTCTTTGCCGAAAGATTCTGCATGAAACCGTTGGCATCATCCAGCAGAAAATCAACCACTTTCTGCAAGCGGGTGGTGCGGTTTGCTGAACTGTTGGAGGTGGTCACATCATCGCTGACATTTGCCATACTACCGGAAACATCCAGCACAATAATCACGCGGGATCGTTTTTCCGATTTCTCATAATCCTGTTTCGCAGGGAGCAGAAACATGATTGCCAGAATGGCATAAACGCTGAGGCGGAGAATCGCCAGCGGCGTTGCCCAGTACCAGCGGACACTGCGGGCATCACGAATATATTTCATGATGACGAATGCGACCGCCAGGAACAGCACCACGCCCAGAATCAACAGCCACCAGGTGCCGCTGTATTCCGACTTGCTGCCGTAAATCTTGAAGGTTTCGGCAAGCCGACGAAAGATAAACTCGGATTCTACTTGAACGTTCTGGTCGTTCATATGGATCACTCAACCTATATATCGCTGGCAGAAGTCTGCCAGAAAATTTCCAGGAACACCAGCTACCACCTGCACCTTCCCCACGATTGATAGCAGAATCGTGGCTTGAATAATTTCTTAAATATCTGTGGTAACTGGCAGCTTGGTCTGTGCAGCAGGAGGCCCTTCTGCACTGCGACTGTTATAGCTGAGGCGTGTTGCCATTGCCTGTTCCGCCACCAGCACCATCAGAATGATGAAGTAGATCCAGGGATTTTCGGAAAAATCCTTCCGCTTCCGCATTAATGCCTCGGCGTAGGAATCATCACTTGCAGAATGTAACAGTGCCTTCGGGGCAATCATCGCAATATCGTCACTGTTGGCACGTTGTAAATCAGATTCCCGTTCCACATCAATATTACAAGGGATCATTCGATAAACCGGTGTGGGTGCGGCATCGGGTGCCCCACCAGCACTGGTCTGCTTGCTGAACAGTTTAAACAGATACACCCCGGGCTCATTAGCCTGATTAAAGGTGAAATTGATTTTCCCTTTACTTTCACCCGTGCTGAAAGAGATATCGCCCAGGCTCTTGTAGGTGGTCTGATTTTTCTTGATATCTTCTGACAGCAAATACTGCTTACCTTTGCTGTCGTAATTAGTCTGATCCAGTTCCAGATCCAGTGTCTGCCCCAGCACCAGTGCGGTATCGGTACCGGCACTTGCCAGATAATCTTTCATCGTCAACATCATCGGTGGGTAATACGGTCGACCAAAACCTTCCAGGTCGTTCCAGTTGGAACCGGCCCCCGCCATGAAGGCAACCACGCGACCATTACCAAACCGACGCGTCACATAGAGCGGGTCGCCATAGGTGACTTCATCCCGCAGTGCGGCAAATTCCCTGGCCAACTGCTTATTGTCTTCCATTTCCCAAAACTTCACCAGGTTGGGTCGTTTGGCAGTTTCATCCCCGGTGTCTTCCAGCAGATTTGTCAATGCAATCGACAGTTCGTACAAGTCACGGTCCGAACCTGCCAAGGTTCGCAATTCCGAACGAAAACGTCCCAGATAATCCTGGTATTCACTGGCGTTCGTCAGTTTTTCAGCCAGTTTATCAGTCAGAGATCGCACCGCTGGTTCAAAATCCTTGATTGGCTTGTTATTGGCCAGATAAACCAACGTTTCCGGCCCACCGGGACCAGCAGCCATTGCCCGCGTGTTCACTTTGACATAGCGATCAATCACGACAAAGTTGAAGAATTTTTCGTACGCTTCAACATCTGCAATGGTGCCACCTGCGGCTTCGCGGTAGATCTTCGACAATGCCGGGTGGTAGCGACTGTCTTTCTTGATCAGTAACTTTTTGTTAAATGTCAAACTCAGTTTGAGCCGTTCCACATCACGGCGATCATCAGGAATATCCGCAACCACCCGTTCGAGTGGGACCGGATACAAGCCATTCCCTTCGCGATAGAGTTTTTCGTTGTATTCCTGCACACTGTCGGAGCGGATTGATGGTCCCATGAAGAAGGCCACACCGCCGCCAGCGCGGGTATAGTTTTCCAGATTGGCAATCGCCTGCTGGCTCAGTCGTGGGGTATCGCAGATGAAGATTGCTGCATACTGGCTGAGATTGAGTGTATCCAGATCGACGGCATTCTTTAACTGCACATCATAACCGCGGATCGGTGCGGTGAACAATGTTTCCAGGAAGTACGATTCTGCCTGCTTGGTACCACGGTCTTTGGGCGAGTTATCAACAATCAGCAGTGGCACGCGATCGCGAACTTCCACCACCGAATAAAGCACGTTGTCTGCCGACAGCCCACTTGATTCACCTTCCAGGTGGCAACTGACCATGTTGTAGCGTTGCAGCACAATCAGTTCTTCATTCTCTTCTGCTGCGGTGCGTTCAAATGCCAGCGTAAAGCGACCAATCGCATCATTATTCGGAGGCACGCTGGGAATATTCACCAGACCTTCCGCACGTTCTGCACCGTTCACTCGCACGCGGACGGTGATATTTTTCTTTTCGCTGTTGGAATAGTTATGCACTTTGACAGTGAATTCCACTGGCTGATAACGTGCCACAATTCGGGCATCGGGAATCAGTTCTACAATCGCCAGATTGTCATTGGACAGTGGTGACTTATTCTGCTCGGTGCGTTCTGGCGAAACGCAGTCGAGCATATGAATTTCTACCCCCTGGGTGTTCAATTCATCCAGTGCGGTGCTGAGAGCTTCTTTGTTCTTCTCGCTCCAGTCGGCATTGCGAAAATCGGAAATGATATGCAGCACACCACGCATGTTCTTTTCGTCATTAAACTGGGCCTGGGCTGCTTTAATACCATCCACCAGATCAATGTGCTTCAACGTAGGTTGCAGTGGGGCCAGATATGTTCCCACTTCTTCAGTGATTGTGCTGTTCAATCGCCCAAAAGGACGTGGAACATTCAGTTCCGAGAGCCGCACCACTGTAACAAACTGTGGGCTTGAAGCCTGGTTGGCCGATTTCAGGATCTGATCGGTAATCAGCACTTTGGCACGGTCATATACTTTGCGTGTCTGACCTTCTTCCGTGCGAATTTCATCCGACATGCTGAGCGTGTCATCAATCAGAATAATGTGGAAAGTATTCTGCCCTTCATTGCCCGCTTTGTCGCACCCGATGAAGCGTGCCAGTAGCAGGCCCATCAGCGCCACCAGAAGACATCGAAGCAACAACAGAATCAGTTGTTCGATGATCATTTTGCGACGGGCACGTTTCTGCGATTTCAGCAGAAACTCCATCGCAGCCCAACGAATACGTTTATAACGCATTCGGTTAATCAAATGGATGATGATCGGGCTGCTGATCAGCAACACACCGGCAATCATCGCAAATGGGTTTGAAAACAAAGCAAGCATGGATATCTATTGGTTCGGTATCGCCATTCCCCAGGTGGGGTGCGGCTCATGTTAATGAAGTATCGCGATCACCACACAAATACTGTTAGCCGTAAGTCTGTTTGCCCTGTTGAGCGCGGGAGGCAATACGTCGGTGCAGAAAGCGCGACATTATGGCATCCAGGTAGTCACTGGTGTTGACCAGTGAATAATCTACACCAAGTCGACTGCATCCACGACGGACTTCTACCAGATACTCTTCCAGGGCTTCCAGGTAGCCATCCCGCAGTGCCTTGGGATCGCACAGCAGGTCGGGCATTTCTTCCATCCCTTCAAACTTGGTCATGCCGCTGAATGGGAATGTTACTTCTTCTTCATCCAGTACGTGAAACACCATCACATCGTGGCGGCGTGAACGCAGCATTTCCAGGCCTTTGAGAAGCGGTTCCCGATCAACAAAACAATCGGAAATCAACACAATCAACCCACGTGGGCCAACGCTTTCCGTAATCCTTCGCAGGATTTTCAGGATGTCAGTCTTGTCGCGTGGCTTGGAAACGTGCAACGTCTGAACGATGGCATCCAGGTGCAACTGACTGGACTTGGCGGGTAAATTGGCACGCACATCCTGATCGAATGCAAACATCCCCACGGTATCCTGTTGCTTGACTGCCATATACGCAATCGAGGCACCGATGGTGCAGGCATACTCGTACTTGTTCATCGCACCGCGACCGTAATGCATCGATTCCGACACATCAACGATCACATTACAACGCAAGTTGGTTTCCGCTTCATACTGTTTGATGTAAAAGCGATCGGTCTTGGACCAGACTTTCCAGTCCAGGTGGCGGATGTCATCCCCACGAACATATTCGCGGTGCTGGGCAAATTCAACCGAGTGGCCGAAAAACGGACTGCGGTGCATCCCGGAGATAAACCCTTCTACCACCTGACGTGCACGCAGATCTAAACGGCTGATCCTGGAAATTACTTTCGGATCAAAAAACCGACGTGCTTCTTCCTGCTCTTTCGGTGCCATCGCTTGAAACCAACCTCGGTGCAAGACCTTGCGATTCCATCAACACACTGTTTTCGACACAATACTTAACCAGCGAACTGGCAATCATCACGAAGTAAAGATTTTGCGGAACCGCTCATCGCGTTCCAGATCGCCCATGCGGGTGGGGGTTTCATCCAGCAGTTTCTGGATCACGCGGTCGGTCGATACACCTTCCGAAGCCGCTGTAAAGTTGGCTGCAACGCGGTGACGCATCACTGGCAGTGCTACCTGCTGGATATCTTCGTGGGAGACATTTTCGCGACCATACAGCAACGCCCGTGCTTTGGCAGCGATAATCAGGTTCTGCACGGCACGTGGGCCAGCACCCCAGGATAGCCATTCCTTAATGAACTTGGGAGCACCGGGTTCCGAGATGCGGGTTTGACGCACCAGTACCGCGGTGTATTTAATCACTTCGTCTGCCACGGGCACCTTGCGAACCAGTGCCTGCAGTTCCAGGATCTGCTCACCAGTCAGCACAGCAGTAGGCTCATCCATATTTAACGCGGTGGTGCGGCGGGCAATTTCCATTTCTTCTTCAAAACTTGGATACTTCACGAAAATCTTGAACATGAAGCGGTCTTGTTGTGCTTCCGGCAGTGGGTAGGTACCTTCCTGTTCAATCGGGTTCTGGGTAGCCAGCACAAAGAACGGGCTTTGCAGTTTGTGACGAGTACGGCCCACGGTTACCTGGCGTTCCTGCATCGCTTCCAGCAGTGCGGCCTGGGTTTTCGGTGGGGTACGGTTAATTTCGTCGGCCAGCACCATGTTGGCAAACAATGGGCCGGGCAGGAATTTGAATTCGCGTGCACCAGTTGTACGGTTTTCTTCAATCACTTCTGTACCAGTGATGTCGGCGGGCATCAGGTCAGGTGTAAACTGAATCCGGCTGAAATCGAGCGACAGCGATTTGGCCAATGATGAAATCATCAAGGTTTTTGCCAGACCGGGCACCCCTTCCAGAATGCAGTGACCTCGACTGAACAGGGCAATCAGCAATTCTTCAATTACTTTGTCCTGACCCACGATCACGCGGGCTAGCTGATTCTTAATTTCCTGGAATGCCTTCTGCACATTCTTGATGGCATCAATATCGCTGTTACCTAACGTCTGTCCGTTGCTCATGGAAGCCCTGCTCAAAAATTATTAACTCGGTTCCTGGATAAACCGGAAAACCGGCCACCAGGGTTTTTTCAAACAATCATACTCGCTGGAATGCTGCCCCACTTACCGTTGATAAATTGGTAAGGTGGCACGTTCTAACTGGAGGATAGTTAAAGAAAGGGCGGTATCGTAAACACCACCAACATAACTGGCACCAAATGAGCCGTCCGCTTTCTGGCGACCAACCTGGTATTTGTACATCACTTTCTTATATTCCGACCACTTCAAACCGTTTTTGTCGCCATTGAAGATTTTTTCCCAACCATCATCGCCCAGCGTATACATGGCCTGGGAGAAGTAATAATCCATGTATTCGCCAAAGCCGGATCCGGCCTGGTTAAATCGAATATTCTTCTGGCAGTAGCTCAGCCACTTCTTGACGAGTGGAGAATTGTATTCGCCCTGGCTGAAACCAGATGCAATGGCCGCAGCCGTCAGTGCGGGGCGTTCGCCACCAATTGCAGGTCGACCATGGGCCAGAGAATAAATCACCCCACCGTTTGGTGTGGTGGAGTTTTTCAGATATTCAACAGACTTATCGATAATTGACTTGGGCACTGGAATACCCGCATTGCGACAGGCTCTCAATCCTTGAAGCTGGGTGATTGTCACAGAGCCTTCATCGAAGTTGGCACCTTCCGCTGCCGAAACATATCCCCAGCCACCTCGGTTCGTCTGGGCCTTGCCACAGAAATCGACTGCTTTTGTGAGCAGTTTTTCCAGATCTTTGCGGGTCTTTTCGTCGTCTTCTTCACCATAGACGCACCCAAGGAACAACATGCCAAACCCGTGGCCATACATATATCGTTGTGCTTCGGTGGGATTATTGGTGTTGCCCAACAATCCGTTCGGCATCGATCGTTTCAAAAACCAGTCAACGGCTTTGCGGATGTTGTCGCTGTATTTCCCTTCCCGCATGGTGCTGCCTTCCATCAGGAAAGCCATGCCAGCCAGGGCCGTCATCGACGTGGGATATTGTCCACCATTGGCTTCAAAACTACCGGCTTTGGTTTGTTGCTTTGCCAACCAGGTCAAACCTTTTTCGATTGACGCATTTACCTGATCGTTATCTATTTCATCAGCACGCACGGAAGTGGTTGCTGTCAAAACAGTTGCGACAATGCAGGCGACAATGGAATGTCTCATTCGTCTGACTCCCTGTTTGGTTCCGTTTGAGCGCAAAAGCCCATGTGGTAATGACGATCCAACTTAGCTATTCTCACACACTGGGGCCATTTACGGCCATTTTCTGCTTTTAATGAGAATTTTTTGGCCAGTTTTTGTCCAAAAACCTCCAATCGCGACCAAATTCGGCGTATCACAATATTGCGATACAGACATATTTTTCAATCTGCCGAGCGAGATCGCTTCTTGCAAGACACTAGATACTATATAGACGATCATAGTGTTAACTTGTTCCCTATATTTTGGATTTTTTCCAAAAAACTTTCTCATGCCATTTCTTCGGTGCCACACCGGAAAGGATACCCTGTCGCACCAGCACGAGAGAAAAGAAGAAAACCAACAGAGTTCACCATTGACAGTCACAAGGCCTCAAGTATATTGAGACTGCATATCATTATCGTTAAGGTGCTGTGCGATGCGTCGAAGTGCATTTACATTGATCGAACTTCTGGTGGTAATCGCCATTATCGCGATTCTGATTGGTTTGCTGCTGCCCGCAGTGCAGAAAGTTCGCGAAGCGGCTAATCGAGCGAAGTGCCAGAATAATCTGAAACAAATCGGCCTGGCACTGCATAACCATGAATCAGCACTTTTCGTTTTTCCCAGTGCGGGCGACTATCCCAACGGTGCTACAGGTGTCAGTTTTTCGCTGCAGGCACGTTTGCTGCCGTATGTCGAACAGGAAAATCTGCACAATCTCATTAATTTTGCTCTACCTTACTCGGTTCAGCCAGCGGTAACCCAATTTCGCGTGCCAATCTTTATCTGTCCCAGCGAAGTGAATGATAAACCACGTCCCGACGGTGCGTTGACGCACTACCCCATTAACTATGGTGGGAATTTCGGAACCTGGTTTCTGTATAACCCACTGACTCGCCAAACGGGCGATGGGGCATTTGTCCTGAACCGTGGCACCAGCATGGCAGAAATGATTGATGGCACCAGTAATACTGTGGCGTTTTCAGAAGTGAAAGCCTACACACCTTATTTTCGCGATGGTGGAAACCCTGCTGCTTTGAACGCCCCCATTCCCACTGCGCCGGCTGATGTGGTTTCTCTTGGTGGCGATTTCAAAACGAATTCCGGCCATACCGAGTGGGTGGATGCCCGCGTGCACCAGACTGGTTTTACCAGTACTTTCGCACCGAATACTGCGGTGATGTCTGGCACTTATGATGTCGATTTCAATTCGAGCCGAGAGGGACTGACAACCAATTTGCCCACTTATGCTGCGGTAACCAGTCGAAGTTACCATACAGGTGGGGTAGTAAATGTGCTGTTGATGGACGGATCGGTGCGTTCCGTCACCAGAAATATCCGCCTCGATCTGTGGCGTGGTGCTTGCACCCGCGGTGGGGGCGAAGTGGGGTCGTTAGATAATTAGTCTCTTTGTGACATTTCCTTCATTTTCTCCCGCCTTAATTCCCATTTTCTTCCACTTGCGTCTTTTGCCACAATCTGGTACATGCTAGATTTCCGTTCGGTTTTCAGGAGGATGCCACGGTGGGCCGATTACTCGTGACTTGCATTATCGGTGCGTGCCTCGGCCTGGGGAGTGCACCAGCAGACGAAAAACTTCCCCTGATGCGACCAATTCCCAGCGGTGCCATCAGCACCGATATCCTGGGGAAATGGCTGCGCGAACTGGGCTACGAACCGAAAGTCCTTTCTACACAAGTATTTCAGGTGGAAATTGTGCGGGATCGCTGGCCGGTTTATATCCTGCTTTCCTTAAGTAATGATGGCAGCCGAATTTGGCTGGAAAGCAAATTTTCGCCCATTGCCGAACCGGATCGCGTGCCACCAAAGGCCTGGAAGCAACTACTTGAAATTAATGATGTCATTGGGCCTGCTCATTTCAGCTTCGACAGCACCGATCGACGGATTCACCTGTATTGCCCAGTGAAAAATCATTCGCTTACTCAGGAACTGGTGCGGAAAGAGCTGGATCGCTTCGACAATACCGTGCGGCAAACCCAGCAATACTGGCGTGGGGAGAACTTCTTGCCGGAAGGCACTTCGGTCGTCAAAGTTCCGCCGAAAAATGATGCCCCGCTACCACTGTTGAAGCCAGAAGAAATTCCCAACAAAGCGGTGCCTGCACTGCCCGTGGGGCTGGATAAATCGTCCGATGCGGTGCGGTTCAGTGAAAAATGGCAGATCCAGGAAATCTGGATCAAAGGCACCAAAACACCAGACAATGTGCTGCAGAAAAACAAGCCTGAAGTGCGGTTTTTCCACGATGGCACCGGCATATATGCACAATTGAAGTCCATTGATAATGAACGCACCGTGAAAGTGAAGATCGACCACAAACCGAAGCTGCGTGAAATTGACTTCATTTCCCCACTCAATGGTGAAGAACTGGGTGTGTATCAGTTGGATGAGAAAAAATTAACAATTTGCTTCGCGGCACCGGGCCAACCACGTCCCACACGGATGGCGATTCAAGATAAAGAGACATGGATTGCATTTGTGTTGAATCAACCGAAATAGTTCAAACGCTGATTCGTCAAACACTCAAACGAGTGTCGAAAATGTTCCACGTGGAACACAGATGCATATCCGAATGACTATATAACAAATTGCCAATCAAATTATTGTTTCGCTGGCTCCGCGGCAATTTCCCCACCGTCCCAGGTGATTTTGCAGGTGGGCAGTGCTGCATGAAAACGGTCGATACCCGCTTTCGTCACTTTCGTGCGTGGCACCGACAGTATTTTTAATGAGTTTATTTTCGCCAGTTTCACCAAAGTTTCATCTGTAACCGCAGTGCTGTTCAGAAGCAGTTCTTCCAGAGGCATTTTTGCCAGTGCGGACGCACACTTGTCGGTCACTTTTGTGGAACAAAGGTGCAGTTTTTTCAGCGGTAAATGCTGAATTGATGCAATGCCCACGTCTGTCACTGGTAGATCATTCGCGTAGAGCAGTTCGATCGTTTGGTGTTTGCCAATCTGGGCGAATCCTGCATCATCCAGTGATGTATCGGAAATAATAAGCGTGGAGATTGTTTTTACCGCATGCAGGTGCTGCAAATCGTGGGCAGCGATCTTTTTGCCCGCCAGCGAACAGGTAATTACCTGAAAAGCCCCACCTGGGAGCATTTTCGGTGGGGCAACATCCTGAAATTGCCCTTCAGATAAAATGCCCACGGTGCCACCTTTGGAAAGGGCAAATGCAGCAAACGTGCGGTGGAAATCGACTCCGTTTTCAGGTTCAATTACCCCACCATCATGCTCGATTTTGCAGTTGGGTAAGGCCTGCCTTAGGTCTGCAAATCCCTTCTGGGAAATTTTTGTGTTCTGCAGTTTAAGATATGTCAGCTTTTTGAATTCCTTTAATTGATTCAAACTCTCATCTGTAAGGTTTGTATCCTTCAAAAAGAGATGGTTCAGGTTTTTTAGATCTTTAAGTTCCTTTAATCCCAAGTCACCCACTTGCGTTCCAGAAAGATCGAGAATGTCGAGTTTCTCTAAAACCTTGATTATCTTCATACCTTCATCACTGACTTTTGTTTTGTGAACGTGAAGCTGAGTAAGGTTTTTGAGCAATCCGATATCTTTCAGTCCTGTATCGCTTACCTCTGTTTGTCCAAGGCTTAGGTAATTAAGGTTTTTGAGTTCTTTGAGTTCCTTTAGCCCCAGGTCACTTACCAGCGTTTTTTCCAGAGTAAGTGCTTTGAGGTTTTTGAGATTCTTGAGTTCTTGCATTCCAGCATCACCAACGCCAGTGAATGCCAAATTTAGGTAATTGAGGTTTGTGAGGCTTTTGAGTTCCTTTACCCCTGCATCGCTGACCAGTGTATCGGATAAGTCGAGATGTGTCAGTCTTTTGAGATCCTTGAAGTCCTTGCTGCCAGCATCACTAACCAGAGTTTTTAACAGATTGAGGCTAGTGAGATTTACAAGCTGTTTGAGCTGATTCACTCCGGTATCAGTTACCTTGGTTCCTGCCAAATCAAGAGTTTCAAGATCTTTAAGTTGTAGCAGATTTTGAATTATACCATCCGTTAACTGATTATTATGGGCCAGATTGAGACCTAACAGGTGTTTGACATTCCAGATATTTTTCAGATCTGCATCGGTTACTCGTGTTTGAGGCAGATTGATTTGAGTGAGGAAAAAAGAATCGTTTGGCAGATTCTCCAGGGCCACGATGTCGGATCTTTGCCCGTTAATCCGCACGCTACCACCCTTTGAGATCACCCACTCGGCGGCTTTGCGGTCAATATCGATTGGCTCAATGACCCCACTGTCGTGGGTGATTCTACATTTGGGTAGCGATTGATGGAGTTCTTCAATACCAGTGGGTGTTATTTTTGTTCTACTTACATCCAATCCACTCAGTCCCTTTAATTCTTTGAGATGAAGAATTCCTTGATCTGTAATATGCGTGCCAGTGAGCGATAATTCCTGTAGTTTTTTAAAATCAGAAAGATGTACCAAATCACTGTCTCTGATTTTATTGTTATTTGACACATTAAGTATTGTCAAATCGGAACGGCTTTGCAACTGTTCAATACCCTCTAAAGTGATAAGCGTTCCTTTGATATTGAGAAACTGTAAGTTTTTACAATCTTTAAAATGTTCTAATGCTTTGTTAGTAATTTTGCAATAGTATAATTCCAGAGTACGTAGTTCATGAATATGTTTTAAACGAAGGATGCTTTTATCAGTAATCGATGTGTTACCACCTAAATTGAGTTCCATCAAATGTTCACAATTCTCGATATTACCAAGATCCTCGTCTGTTAATTTTGAAATGATTAGCTTAATTGACGTCAGCCGAAATGGCGATTTTGGCAACAATTTCACTGAATTAATATCGTTCAATTCGCCATTCACTTGAACAATGCCTCTGCGGCCAATTACCCACTCGGCGGCTTTGCGGTCAACATCCATCTGTGGGGCTGGATTAACTTTTCCCGGCCCCACGTTGGCCAGTTCTTTTCCGTCTTTCCCCTTCACAATTACGGTGGCACCGTCGGGCACTTCAATTTTGGTTTCGGTGCCATCCTTATTTTTGATGATGATCACCACACCAACAATCATTGCCACCAGTGCGGCCAGCGAACCTGCGGCAATCCAGAACGGCTTTTTTCCAGTAGGTGGGGCCTTTTTTCGGCCGTGGCGTACTTCAGGCTGCTTTTCCGATGCCTGCGGCTGGGCAATTGTCGCACTACCACTGCTCGCATCAATGTCGGCAAAAGGATTTTCTGCTGCGGTGGGCATCGACATCGGTACGTAAGTCACCGGCATCGCTTCCACAATCGGCTGCGTGTGACCCGGGTTTTTCAATTCTTCCGCCACTTCCCGCAGGTGGGCAATCGCTGTTGCAGCATCTTTCGGTCGTTGGTCGGGATTTTTTGCAAGTAACTGGTTAATCAGCCGTTCCAACGATTCGGGTACTTCTGGATTCAATTCCCGCACCGGTTTGGGTTCTTCCGTGGCTAAGGCCATCAGCACCGCCATCGTGGTTTTGCCTGCAAAAGGCAATTGGCCCGTGGTAAGCCGGTACAGCATCACCCCCACGCTGAACAGGTCGGATCGGTGGTCAATTTCATCCGCACGGGCCTGTTCCGGGCTCATGTAGGCAGGTGTGCCCACGATGGTGCCACTTTTGGTCAGTTCCACCTCGGAATCCATTGGCTTTGCCAGACCAAAATCGAGAATCTTCACCCGTGCGTTGGGTGATTCCAGCCACAGGTTACCCGGTTTAATGTCCCGGTGGATCAATCCCAGTTTGTGGGCTGCGCCGAGCCCGGCAAAAGTTTCTGCAGCAATCCGAATAATGTGCTTCAGGCTGGGCGTGCCTTTTTTCTTCAAATACTCGTCCAGCGGGTAGCCTTCCAGGTATTCCATGGCGATATAAGGGATGCCGTCCCGCTCGTCGGCTTCGTAAATCGTTACAATGTTGTCGTGCTTGATTTTGGCAGCGGCACGGGCTTCCCGCAGGAATCGTTCTTTAGCAGCATGGTTGGCGGCATATTCGGGCAGCATCACTTTCAGGGCTATCTGCCGATCCAGCCGCGTATCCAGTGCTGCGTATACAGCCCCCATGCCACCGTGGCCCAGTTCTTTAATAATTCGGTAGGGCCCCAACGTACCCACTTCACCTGCTAAGGCAGGTGGGGAAAATCCGAGTAACTGTTTTCCTGCCACCGCTTCGTGGCTGGTGACGGTTTCTTCGGTGAAATCCACTTCCGATGGAATGGGAGATTTGCTCGGGCCGACCATTAACAACTCCAGTGGGAATCCATTGGCGTTAATATACCACAATCGGCTGTGGGGCCATCAGCAAAAAGGCTGCAGGTCGATCAGATATTCAAATGAATATCGAAAATGTTCCACGTGGAACACTGATAGGTGCTTGAGTGTCTATATAACAAAAATGTGATCAATGCAGAGAAGAGGGAATGGGCGTTACTGGACTTGAACCAGTGACCCCCACAATGTCAATGTGGTACTCTAGCCAGCTGAGCTAAACGCCCCTCGTTCTAAAAGGTTATCAAATATAGAGCAGTTGGCAAGCAAGTTTGGTTCGGTGGGGTACCGAAAATAGCACTATTTTCTGTTTACCCACGGTTTCCCACAAAAAACAGTTGCGTAAGATACGAAAACGATTACTATCGTGGTTTCGTTTGCTGGTGCTATCTCGCCTCTCCCTTCCACCAGTGGTGTTATTTGTGCATTTGGCGTTAGAGAGTGATTCATGGATTCAATTTACAAGATAATGATCGGTGCGTGGGCGTTCGTGATCATTTGGGTGATCGCGGTGATTTTCATGAACCGCAAGCAGCACCCTGCGGCACTGTTTTGCCTGTTTATGGTGGAACTGTGGGAACGCTTCAGTTATTACGGTATGCGGGCGATGCTGGTCCTCTACGTCACCAAAACAATTCTGGATCAAAAAGCTGGTTTTGCTGGGTTCGGTGGCTTTGGGATGTCCAAAGATGCTGGCTACGGCATTTATGGTGCGTACGGTGCCCTGGTCTACCTGACCCCACTACTCGGCGGGGTGCTGGCCGATCGGTTGCTCGGTTTCCGCAAATCGATTGTCTGGGGGGCTATTCTAATGGCTGCTGGTCAGTTTGCGCTGGCTGGCAGTGCCTGGGGAGGGGGAGCTGAAATCACACAAACCTTGCGTCTGCAACTGGCCTTTTTCGGCCTGGGACTGCTGGTAATGGGGAATGGTTTCTTCAAACCGAATATTTCCAGCTTGATCGGTCGATTTTACCAGCAGGGCGACCCACGCCGCGATGGTGCGTTCACCATTTTCTACATGGGCATTAACATGGGGGCGTTTCTGGCCCCACTGACAGCCACGGCGATTGGGGAGAAAGAAGGCTGGCAATACGGTTTTCTGCTCGCTGGCATCGGCATGGTTCTAGGGCTAATCATCTTTCTGGTAACAGTATTTACTGGCGTTCTACAACAACATGCGGAACCACCCAAGCCAGCACCCGTGTTCGCCAGTTCACCCAAAATGTGGGAATACGTCGTTTACGGTGGAACGTTCCTGTTTGTGGGCCTGTCCACACTGTTAATTTACAAGAATGATATTGTCGATATTGTGCTGATTGTGCTGGGCTTACTCGTGATCGCCTACATGATTTACGATTCCTTCCAGTACACCAAGCCGGAACAGCAGAGGATTTTCGTCATTCTGATTCTGTTGTTCTTCACCGCAGTCTTCTGGACCTTCTTTGAACTGGCGGGCAGTGCACTAACAATCTTTACCGATCGACACATCAGTAAGAATCTGTTTGGGCTGAAAATTACCACCGGTAGTTTTCAATCGGTGAATGCGTTCTTCATTATTATCTTCGCTCCACTGTTCTCCTATATGTGGACGTATCTGGGGCGAAGAAAGCTGGACCCGAATGCCGCAATCAAGTTTGCGATTGGCTTGCTGTTGCTTGGCCTGGGTTTCCTGTTGTTGAGCACAGGAAAACAATCAGCGAAAGATTTTGTCATGCCATCAATTTTCATGATTGGTCTTTACCTGCTCCACACTCTGGGCGAACTGGCACTCTCCCCGGTGGGACTGTCGTTGGTAACCAAACTGGCCCCAGGCAAGATTGTGGGCATGATGATGGGGATCTGGTTCCTCTCCTCGTCGATTGCCCACCAGGCCGGCAAGCATATTGCCAAATTGACGGAAGTTTCAGATAAAGCGACCCCACAAGAAACCTTCGATCAGGCACTGAAAGTGTTCAATCAGTGTGGATTCTTTGCGATTGCCTGTGCAGCACTGTTGTTGCTGATCTCGCCGTTGATGAAGAAATGGATGCACGGCGTCCGGTAAGGTCTGAAACGCCCAGTTTCTTCTGCCCACCAAGTTAGCTTAATCCTGAAAGTCGCCCGTCGAATGTGGCCAATTTAGGCATTCTTATTCTTCGCCAATGCCTTCCATATTGTTCCGAATAATACAAAGGGAAAGATCAAAGATCCGATGACTGCAATCGATACGCTGACTTCGACATTGCTGAACGGCCGAAAAATCGAGTGTAATGTCATTCCCAGAACCAAGGCTGAAATAGCCAAGGATAAACCAACTGCAAATTTCACTCCAAAGCTGTTCTGTGCCCCAGCGGTACGATGATGAACGAATGCTGCCACTTGGGTACCCAAAATTGCGCCAACGATGAAAGAAAGCTCGGCGTTCTTGAGATCGAAGGCGTGCACAATAGCAAAGGTAATGCTGCCGCCTACGAGAAAGGCAACCGAGGAAATGAATAGTAGTGCTGGTCGCATCAATAGCTTTTTGAAAGGCACTTTGTCTTGTTGTTACTGACAATATTCAAATCTATTTGCATGGAACAACATGTTACTATAGATGCTGGATCTCCACGATTTCGGACAGACGTCCCTAATTATTTGGATTGGAAGCGAAAAGTTCGAGTTTCAGGTTCCCGAATCCCGCAAAGTTCAATCAACCAATTCCAGGCCAGCCACAAAGTAACGCAGGATATAAGGCTTTGAAGCAGGCTTGCCATCAGGAAACTGATTTCCAAAAAATGCGATATACGCATCTTCGTCTCCAGTTTCAGGATCGCTCCAGATATGGACAACGACACCGCATTCTGTTTGCATGACGCCTTCACGGTCTTCAAATCTGCGCCGAATTCGACTGCCAACACGAATATGAGAACTCATTTCATCCTCTTGTAATGATCGTAAGTGGGCAGGGGCCAAGTACGGTGGTTTCGCAGTCGCATGATGTATACCAATCACTGCTTAAGCCTGCGTCTCGTGGTTCGGAGGTACCCTGGAACGTCTGCCAACAATCGCAGTGGCACAGCCAAAGAAAAAGGAACGATACTCGACCTCAAGACCAGTCTTTGCAAATTGATCATAGGCTTCACGACAATCGCGAAATGCTCTCGTGTATTCTCCGAGGAGACGGTAATTTTCTGGATTTCCCAGGAAAATGCGTCCGATGAGAGGGATTACGTACGAAATGTAAAAATAGTATGGTATGCGGAGCAAGCGCGATCGAGGTAATGAAATCTCCAGGAAAGCAAATTGCCCCCCAGGACGCAAGAGGCGGAAGACAACCCCGGCAAGTTCCGAGAGTTGTTCGGAATTAAACGTCTTCAGGCCAAAGGAAGACACAACGTAGTCGTAGGATTCATCCGGCAGTCCGTGTTGCAGAACATCAGCTTCGACGACTTGATACGGAAAGTCCAATTGATGTTTCGCAGCAACACGGCACATTGCAGGCGAGATATCGAGTAGCATAATCTGGCCATGTGGGCCTGTTCGTGATGCGATGAGATGCAATAACTCACCCATGCCCGTCATCAAATCCACGACAGCTGCGCCATCGGTGATTTCCATGCAACCAACGCACTGTCGGCGCCAGCGTCGTGCAAAGCCAAATGATGAGATCATGTTCACGATGCCGTAAGTAGCCGCCATTTCGTCAAATAGTTGACGGACAAATGCCGGATCATAGATATTGCGACGAGCCATAACAGGTGAACACTGCTGCCAAATGGTCCGCGATCGAGCAGTCGCGAAAGTTGAGACGAAGCGATTCCTGCCCCAATCGCTGGATAGCCCGCGTGTTGCCATCACACTTAGTGTATGTTCAATCGCTGACCAATTTATTTTCGACGGTCGGAAACAACCCCTTCAGGGTTGGTGTTGGCGGCATATGCTTCCCATGGTTCGCGATGCTCACCCTGAGCTTAGAGAACTGGTACTTAGGTGCCGAAACAGGTATATGCTCGATTTCCGACCGTTAAGCCAACCGTCCAGACAAGGGTACGTACTGGCAAGACTATAATCGCGTGGGGGAAGCCAGTCAATTGCAGCCACTGTTCAGCGCAGCCAGTTGGTTGTGAAGTTCTTTTGGGAAGGGATGCTCGGCCCATTTTTTCTGATATCCGTCAAGCCCCCACTTTTCCAGCAAGTCATCAAGCACACTAACAACGGCAGATGCGAACTCGGACACGGTAGTCTGACACTTGAACACAACATTGAACTGGTCAGCGGGATACATATTCCAGCTCGCCCAGTCATCGAACCATCGGACTTCTATATCTACCAAGGCTGAATTTTGGGAACCAGTGACTATCAAGTGGTGTTCTCCAGGTTCGGCCATGAAAACAACTGTTACGGCTGAGTTCCCATCGCAAAGGTCGAGGGCTGCTTGCGACAGTTCACGCAACGAATCATGCAGATACGAAGCGGTCATAGCGACCTGGCGGTCATTCTCACTGACCGAGACAGTGGCCCAGCCGGTGCCGTCAAGGATATATGAGCAGCGAAACATGCAATTTTACTGGTTCGCGATCGAGCAGAGTCGCGAAACTGAATACAAAGCGATTCCTGCTCGAATCGCATCCTTTGGGCATCTCTATTAATATATACTCAATCGAGGCTCCGTTAGAAGAAGTTAGTTATTACCGAATGGAACTTCCATTTGCCTTGCCGTACTGGCGGCCAATTCCTTGTCTGCGAAGCGCGTAACCAAGTGAAGGCTCATATCAATTCCTGCCGCGATACCCGCCGATGTTACGATTGTTCCCTCGTCAACCCAGTGAACATCCTCACGAACTAGCACATTGCAAAACTGAGTCTGTAGTTCAGCAATGTCTTCCCAATGGGTTGTCGCATTTCGGCCTTCAAGCAGGCCTGCTTTGGCAAGAATGAATGCACCTGTACATACGGACGCGGTGATCGTTGCCTGAGCGGAATGAGTCTTCACCCATTCAATTACCTGTGCGTCCCCTACTTCTCTGTCGACAACTCCGCCTGGAATGATCAGTAAATGAGTGGCGGGACAGTTCTTTAGTGAGAAGTCTGGCAGCACCTTGAGGCCTGCGCGAGCACATACTGCATTCTGGTCTTTGGCAACCAGGAACACACGAAATAAGTCCTCCGCATCGGGATTCCTCCGCTTGAAAAGTCTGGATGCGGTGGTGAACACTTCATAAGGACCAGCAAAGTCAAGGACTTCAACATCTGGAAATATGTAGATAGCAACGTTCGTGGGCATTTTCTTCGCCAAACTGGTCCGCGATCGAGCAGAGTCGCGAAAGTGGATACAAAGCGATTCCTGCTCGAATCGCATATTTAGGCTACACTTGAGGATTCGCAAAGCCCTTTCAGCAGATTGAGTGCTTTCGGCCATGCTTCGCTAATGTGTTTTTCCCATTCGGAGGATACGTCCTGGTCGACTACTATTCCTGTGCCTTCAAGTGTCGCCTGGAGCGTGTAATTCTCATATGCTGGCGCCCAAGAGCGGACAGCTTCACTTGTTGTATCTTCCACTCCATTGGATATAAAGCCGAGGTGCCTGATAGAAATGAACTCGTTCGTCCGACTGTCCGCGATTTCCGAAATCATTCCATCGCCACTTGGCGATAGGAAGCGGATCTTCGAGCCATTTTCCCAGGAACCCTCGAATTTCGACCCTTCTGCGAATACTGATGTCCACTGCTCGTAACTTTCAGGTGTGGTGATGTGGTGCCACACTACTTCTGCACTCGCATTAATAGTAGTCGAGAACTGGATGCGTTTCACTTCAGACATGGAACCTCCGATGATGTTGGTATGAGCCCGAACAGAGTCCGCGATGTAGCATAGTCGCGGAGTTGAAAACAAGCGATTGCTGCGGCTGAAATACAATGCCCTGCCACTTTCATCGCACACAACCTTCACACAATTCGGGTTGTGGTAGACATCTTCCGTTTGAATAGGGGTAACAAGCGTGCCCATTTCTGCCCCACCATGGGTCTGCATTTGCTCGATTAATCGAGCAAATGCATCCGTGCCAAAGGATTTCATTATAATGGAAAAACAGTCAGTCGGTTTTCGAGGGTGCTGATCATGTTCCGAATCTCGCTTGCAGTATTATTCCTGTTTCTTGGAAAGGCATGGACCGCACCGGTGCCAGCGAAGAATAAAGATATGGAACCTTTTGATGCCCTCAGCCACAAATATATCAAAGAACTGGTTGAAAATGCCAGAAAAGAAGGCAGGCAAAATATTGATGGCAGTGATTCGAAAGAAAATCAGATCCCCACGGGTACCATTCTGGTTTATGTCACCAGTGATAAGCAATACGGCAAGCTCATGATTGTTGAATACGGGACCGACCTGAAAATAAAGTGGGTGACCTACCACAAGGACGGTGGGGTGGCTACGAAAGGTGAAAATCGCATCGTGAAAGGAACCTGGTGGTGCGATCTCGACACAGTATTGGAAGGAGATCGGAACTCTCGGCTGAAGGGAGGTGATTTCTGGTGGCAGCTGAAAACGAAGACATCGCGTTCTATCGAGTTCCGGAACGGCGCGTTATTCGCTGTATATTCCAGTGAAAAGTAAATAGTTCCTGCATGTAGAATCATATCTGCAGACCGAACTGATAATTCAAGAACAAGCCGAATTTGGAAACATTTGACAACACCCGAAATTGCGAAGATTCTCTGTTACGGTTCGGTGATCCAGTACCCACCTCAGGTGAAACCACAAAACCATTCATTGTGGGCAATCTGTTTCACCAACGCAAGCCCTGGTTGTCCCCGGTAAGTGCCGTCAAATCATTTGGTGAAGTCAGGTCGAGATCATATTCCGTTTCCTCTGCCATTTGCCCCACTCCGTTTTACACCCCTGAAAGCCGTGAATAATCGGTAATTTCGCCGATCAACAATCCAACTGGAATCAAACTGGTTCTCAAATGCCTCCAATGTTTCCTGCCTCGGGGAATTGTCGAGCACAGCAAAGATCACGCGGCGGAATGCGTGGTTAAAACGATCATCCTCAACAAGAAATTGATGAAACTATTTTGCAAAGTTTGCCAGATCATTTTTGAAAACTCCACAACCCCAAGCACCCAGTATCGTGCTAATCGCACACCACTCAATCACGAACCAATTTATTTTCGACGTAGAGGGGCTTGCAAGGGATGCCCCATGCTGGTTCAGTTGTGGGCCTATCGCTCTTGCAGTGGGACAGGTTGTACGGAACCGCAAGAGATATGAAAATATTCTCACTTTCTCAACAGTGCGGTGATTGGCTTGCAATTATCATGGGCGATCGGGAGTGGCTGGCCGTTGTTGTCGTATTCCACAAAAAACGGGTCCACATTCACCGCACGGAACCAGGTATGGAACAGGTGGCCGATATCAACTTCACCTTCCGCAACATCGGTGCCTTTATCATTGGTGCGACCGTACACTGCCCCCGCCTGGATTCCCGCACCACCCATGGCCAGCGACCAGGCTTCCGGCCAGTGATCCCGGCCTAAATGCCCATTGATTCGTGGGGTGCGGCCAAATTCCGACATCGCAATCACCAGCACCTGATCGAGCAATTTGCGTTCATGCAGATCTTCCAACAGTGCGGCAAATGGTTGATCAAACTGTGGCACCAGCGATGCCGATCCGTGAAAATTGTCACCGTGTGTATCCCATCCGTAAGAGGTTACTTTGGTAAATCGTACCCCCGCTTCAATCATCCGTCGGGCTATCAGCATGTGCCGCCCCAACTCGTGGGTGCCGTAACGTTCTTTGTCTTTGGCGGAATAGCTGTTTTCATCAAATAAATCACGATGCTTACGAAGCTGTTGGGCAATTTCATGAATTTTCTTTAATGATTCGGCGGTTTTCGACTGGCGTTCTTTTGCATATTCTGCATCGAAAAAGCCACGGAGTTCATCTCGCTGTTCATCTAGCGTGGGCGAAATGGTTGGTGGTGGCAACAGGTTTTCTGGTGGTTTGCCATCGCCCAGTGCCAGTGCGGAAAAATCCGGCCCTAGAAAGCCAGCATCTTTGGTAATAAAGCCGCCACTGCCTGGCTTGATTGAAATGTAGGGTGGCAGGCCACTGGACGTGGGGCCGAGCAGTTTTGCCACTGCAGAACCAAGAAAAGGATAGGTGACCCCACGGTTTTTGGGATCGCCCCGCTGAATGCGATCCACTCCAGCCGAGTGGGAATTGTCCTGCGTGTGCAGACTTCGCACCAATGAAAGATGGTGCATCTGTTTCGCGGTGTGGGGCAACAATTCAGAAATATGAATCCCTGGTACCGACGTAGGAATTGCCCGAAAAGGCCCACCGAACGGCGTGCCCGGTTTGGGGTCCCAACTTTCTAGTTGGCTGATCCCACCATCAAGCCAGATGAACAGAATCTGCTTCGGATTCTCTTTGGGTGTAGGTTTCGCCTGAGCAGTGCTGCTCAGGACACCGGCACCTGCCAGACCTGCTGCCCACTGCATCAACGTGCGACGATTCAGCAGATGTTCGTGCGTGGGGCAAAGAAAATGAGAATTACGCATGATATTTTAATGATTGATGGTGAATTCAGTGCTGGAAATGACTGCCCACACCAGATGAGGCAGGCGTTGCTGGCGTGTGGCAGGATCAGAAAGGTATGCGACAATTTTTGCCTTTTCTGCCGCAGATGCTTTGCGGGTAAGCACTTGCAACATCAGGCGATCTGGAATCTCATCGTTTTTCATGGTGGCAATTTGCCCCACCAGCGTTTCGGGGGTGGGGTTCAACCGTTCGTGAATCAATGGATCGTTGCGTAGAAACAGCACTCCTTTTAAGCTGGGGGCAATTTCCACTTCTGGTTCCCGCGGTGCGTTAGCGAAGGTTTTCAGCAAACGATCCGTTTCGGCTTTGGTGAATGGCTTACCCAGGGCAATACCCAGCGACCTGCTGAACTGCTCTGCAGACATGCGTTTTTCCAAACCTCTGCCGTAAGCGTAGGTGCTGGATTCTGCCAATTTGCTGGACCGCTGGTAACTTTCGGATCGCACCACCTCGCGGATCAGCCACTTCAGATCATAACGGTGGGCAATCAATTCGCTGGTCAGCAATTTCATCAGTTCCGGGTGGGATGGGGGATTTTCCGCATGAAACATGTCCAGTGGCTCCACCAGCCCTTTGCCCATGAGCATGTGCCAGATTCGGTTGGCAATATTACTGGCGAGTCGGTCGTTGCCAACACCTGCAACCGTTTCCCCCAATTGCTGCAAATAGCTGATCTTCAATTTTCCTGGGCTTTTCGTCTTGCGATCGGGTGCGACGATATATTCTTCCCCTTTCGGAAACATCGGCAGGTCCAGTTCTGGCTTTCCGGGCAGTGCGGGCCCAGTTTCCAATGGCAATTTCTTAAAAACCGATGAGAAAGCAACTTTGCTACCTGGTAGTTTTTCCCCCACCTGAGCAGTGGTGGCATCTACCAGATAGGCGTGCTGCACGAAGGCGTATAACCCCTGAAAATCCCGCTGTTTATATTCCTTCACAAACAGGTGATCGTGGCACTCGGCACATTGCAGGTCCACCCCACAGAACAGTCGGCCAATATCCCGCGTCAGTGCGGGGTAATCCACCGGATTCTGACCATAATTTTCCAATCGTTTGGACAGGAAAAAAGACGCACCCTTGGGGGCACCTTCCACATTGCTGCCTTGCAGCATTTCCCGCACCATCTGATCCCACGGCTTGTTTTTTGTTGTGGCATCGGAAAGATATTCCTGCCACAGAGGATTTTCGCCCAGCCGCTCCATTAACAAAATGTGAAGCTGCTCTGATAGATGATGCGTAAATTGCTTACTGGCAAGCAATTGATCAATCAGTGAAGTGCGCTTGTTAGGGTCTTTATTTGCCAGAAAATCAGTGGTTAGCTGGACCGAGGGGATCGAACCAATGAGGTCCAGGTAAATCCGACGCACAAATTCAGCATCGTCTGCCACGGGTGCTACTGGCTGCTGCCTGGCATTCTTGAGAATTTCCAGATCAATCTGTTTGCTGAGAGTATCCCCCCACGCTGGGGAAAAACCACTGATGCAGAAGAGTACAACGGATAATGTGCAAATTCTCATGAGAATCAGGTGGGGGTAAATGGCGTGGTCAATCTCACCACCACTATAACGTGGACAGTGCAGAATGCAACTTTAATGTGAGAACGACTGGTAAAAATTGTGGAAAATTGTCAGCCAATTCGAAAGATGCAGGGGGTTATCGACGTCGTTCGGTGTAGAACTTGGGAACAACGATCAGGCTGCCTTTCGGTAGACCCAGGCCACGGTGGAAGTCGACAGGCCGTGCACCCACGCTGAGCATCGAAGCAGACCAGCCTGCGGCGAGTGATGCAGAAACATCGCTGCCATAAGCCACTGGTTCTTCCACCAGACCAGGGATCTGGTCGGGAGCGTAATAATCTGGCTTAATCATTAATTCTGCCAGCGGACCCGCACCGAGGTTGGTTCGCAGTCGTGGTTTGCCATCGCTGCCCACCGCACCAACGGTAAAGACCCCACGTGATTCTGCAGGCACAGGCACCACAGAGCGTTCGCTGGCAAAATCGCCAAGAATGATTCGTTTTCCGTTCATCCCTTCCACAAACAGGCGGGGGAATACCTGAATGTTCTGCTGGTTATCACCAATCGTGGGTAAACCAACGGGGCGGAATGATATCGGTAATTGTCCCACGATTCGTACTGCGAAATGACCATCTTCCGGAATCGTCATTTCCAGCATTCGTTCGTACACCGCAAAGTTTGGTTCGAAGTGCAGGCGTTCTGCCAATCCTTCTGTGACAGCTACCAGATCGATTTCATCACTGGCAGAAGTTTTACCTTCTGGATCACGCTGTTTGATCAACTGTACCTGGAAAGGCAGAATTGGTATACGGTATTCATCTTCGGAGAAAGTTTCATCGTGGGGCTCGCGCCATTGCAGAGAAATGCGAACTTTCGTTCCAGCAGGCAGCAGGAACTGTTTACTCATTCCCTGGTCAATCGCCAGAAAGTTCAGTTCCCGCGACCAGCGATCATTTGCCAGAAGTTGATCGTTACCGGCAAACTCCATCACGCCGTTGTCATCGCGATCGATGAATCGTCCCACCCAGGATTGGCCACGATTATCACCTGCTGCCTGAATCCAAACCGGTGGCGGTGGCATCTCGCGACGCACCAACTGCCGTGTGCGACCAAATGATGCCACAGGCACAAGCCAATTATCGAGTGCGCGGGTAAAAGGATTGGCCCCATCCAGGCCATAGCCATGGTTCCAGTGAATCAGGTTAAGCACCACGTTGGCACCATAAATCCCAATCAGGTTCTGCTCCAGCAGATCGAGGCGTTTAATTCGTGCCAGTAATTTTTCTTCATCTTCCCGAAGCGGGATGAATGCGGCCTGGGCATCCCGTCTACGTTTTTCAGCGGCGGCGTCAGCACTGAAATCGGCAAATGCCTGATTATATTCCACAATTGCGGCAGCACGCCGATTGCGTAGTGCATTTGTATCGAACGCAATCTCATCTCGCCGAACCTTGATCGCATTCATCGACAGTGAAGTGCCACGAATAAAATTAATGATGTCACTGACCTGATAAGCGGAATCAGGGGCCACACGAATCATCAAAATATCAGAATCGGGTGCTGTCAGGTGAACAATCTTGGCACAATGGGCACCACGTCCCAGCTCGCCCGGCATTGGATCGGGTTCCACATTCCGATTACGAGCCGCAGTCAGGTCAATCAAAGTATATTGGTTCGGCTTCTTGGGGTCGGGGGGCAGGTGGTCTTCCCAGCCACTGAAATCGCTATCGATAATCACCACCTTCTGACGTGCACCCCGGGCACCAAACTGATGCAGTTTGGTTAAACCCATTGTTTTCAGTGGGTCAGCATCGGGGGCAGTTAACGGTAACTGGATAGTATCGGTGGCCTGTCGTAACTGTTGATTCGATATCGGCAATTTGATTTCGGAAAGATCCGGCTTCGGTTCTTTTGGTTCTGGCATCGGAATACGATCGATGTCTGGTGTGCGAGGCAGCCGTACCGTGATTACCGACTGCAATGCGCTGATTTTGCCCAGCATTGCCGATGATTTCAGGTATACAGAAACAATCGGCCCGAACTGACCTTCGATCACAGCACCGGTTGCCTCAAATGGTTCACGCCATGTGACAGATCGTGCTTCGGGTGCAGCACTCAGGATCAATTCCAGACGGAGTGGCTGTTCCATCCGTTCCGGATCAGCCATAAAACGTCGCAGACCAGGAGTCCATTTGATCTGGTATGGCTGGTCTTCGGGTACCGGTGGCAGTTCCACCAACATCGCAGGTGGCTGATACTTGCCTAATACTTCCGCCAGCACCACAGGAACGACATCGCGTAATGGTGCGGCTAACCCACCAGTGAGGTTACCTGCAAGCGTCTTACTCCGTACTCCTTCCGGGGTATTTGGCAAAAACCAGCCTGATGGCTGGTTGCGGAGATCTCGCAGTAGCTTTGGAATTTCGCTGGCTGGCATCCGCCCACGTATCAGTTGATATCCACGGTTATCGTAACCGATATCCTGGGAAAATTTCAGTGCTTTCAAAACAACCAACGCCTGATCGAACAACAGGCGTTGTGAAGGATTCTGCCGCAGATAAATTGCAATTCGATACTCATCAGTGGGGGTATCCATCTGCAGCCCATCCGGAAGCAACAACATTGTCTGCACGCGACGATCTTTCAGAATCTCCCGCACGTTATTGGAGGGGGCGGTGCCATCCATCATTTCGGCAGTCAAGTCAAATGCTGCCAGATCGTTGTCATCATCCGGTGTTTGTTCAAAACCGCACTTGGCAAAATACTTTGTCATCTCCTCATACTGGAGAACGCGAACATTTCGACTGCCTTCAATGCGGTAGCGGATCTGTACCTGATATTTTTCCGGCGGCGTAGGATACTTTACCTGCGCATAGCCAGCCCCACAGTTGAAGGCGACCAGGAGCAACAAGCAAACGAAATCGTACAATAACCAGCGCATAACATCAGGCCCGTCTGAAGTTTGTTAAGTTCATCATGAACGGAATTGGCATTCTTGCCAAGCGTTGAAACGAGAAATCACGGGAACTTCTATCGTTAGAGATAATATCCCCCGTGCACCCCGCAAAAACGGTGAAATACCCAAGATGGCGCAAACACGCGTAATGATTACAGGTGCTTCCAGTGGTATTGGACATGCACTGGCCCGAGAGTATGCTCAGGCTGGTGCCCACGTGGGGTTGGTTGCCCGCCGTGAAGCCCCCTTACAGGAATTATCTGCCCAAATTGAAGCATCTGGTGGCAAGGCAGCCTACGCCACTGCCGACATCCAGGATTACCAACAGGTTCAACAGGCGGTACAGCAATTACTCACCCACCTTGGTGGCTGCGATATTATGATTGCCAATGCAGGCGTGGGCGGGCATCATTCTGCTACCAGTTTGAATATTCATGTTACAGACAAGGTGATCCGCACCAACCTGTTGGGACCGCTGTACACGTTCGAAGCGATCTTACCCACCATGTTACAACAGAAATCGGGTCAGTTGGTAGCAATTTCCAGCATGGCAGCCTGGCGGGCCCTACCCAATGTGGGGGCTTATTGTGCCAGTAAAGCAGGCCTGAATACATTCATGCGCTCTCTACGCATGAATCTGCACGGTACAGGCATCGCCACAACGGTTATCAATCCCGGCTTCGTGGCAACGCCGATGACCGAGAAAAATCCCACGAGGCTCTGGGTGCAAACTCCGGAAAAGGCCGCACGGAGGATACGAAGGGCGATCAGCCGCAAAAAAACCAGTTATTCTTTTCCAAAACGAATGACCATGTTGATGAATCTGGTTCGATTCCTACCGGACAGCATTCTGCGAAAAATGATCCCACCTGAAAAGGAAGATGAGAATCAATGACTGCAGAACTGCCGTAGGTGCACTCCCAAGGCAATAGAGCTGGATTATCTCATTAGCTGAATCAGACTGCCTTTGTGGCACTGTAAGTGCCAGTTCTCTAAACCAAGCAATAAATAGATTGCAACCTGGGTTGAACCTGATCCAAGAGGTTGGAAAAGTAGTGCTGCGTCCAGTTCTGATGCTGGTCGATTTGTTTTCCACTAGTGGAATAAGCGTATGACTTTGGAGGAGTATCGAATGTTTGCAAGAATAATTAAAAAGATTGATGGCGAGAATGTTGAACGAATTGTTAATTTAAACCAGATTCAGTTCATCGATGTAGGTTACTTTACAGTGAACGAATCAGGTCAAAAATTTGATGTTGGCTACGATCAAGGAAAAGACGATCCAGACTGTCGGCGAATTTACACCTTAACAATTGGTGGAGAACAAATAAATCTGATTTCAAATCCAAATAGTAAAGTCGTCCAAGCAATTGAAAAGATATACCGTGAAGCCTTGACAGATTGATAATGCATTTACGTCCGATCAACAGATCAAAGTTGCAGCTGATTTGCAGAGTGAAGCGGGGCGGACCCCTGGGTTAACTTTCAAAAGATCAACTTTAAGTGCATATACAACCATCTAATTGTGAATTTATTTTCACTATTTTGGGTTTCGATTTCAGCTAATTTTTTCTGAAGTGCCGCCCCGGAAACTATTTACGCAAGATTGGTCGACATCGATCATCGACGCACGCAAGACAACATTCTGACAGTTATTGTAACGGTGGGGTTAATTATTTACCTGCGTCGCGTCATATCTGGTACCATGGAAGTACGACAGCCCCATGCAGCTCCTTCGTGATATGATCATTGGAATAACGATGCGATCCATTTTTTTCACCGCTGTGCTATGTGTAGGCGTCGGATCTGCCATTTGTGCTGCCGACAAACCCACCAAACAGTTGCCCCAGCAGATCGATCAATTGTTTGCCAATTACTGGCAGGAAAATGGCATTAAACCGGCAGAGCAATCGTCTGACAGCGAGTTCTTTCGGCGGGTGCACCTGGATGTTACTGGCAGAATCCCATCGGTGGCGGACACTCGGCAATTTCTGAAAAATACTGATCCCGAGAAACGCACCAAACTGATTGAATCTCTGGTTGAAAAAGCGATCAGCGGTAACTTTGTGGCCACCATCCTGCGGGATCGCTGGATTGCCACCGCCAGCAACAATCCACAGTTGCAGTTTTATTCCACGCAGTTTCAGAGCTACATGACAGAGCAATGGCGGGAGAATACGCCATTGGATGAAATTGTGTTTCAGATGATCACAGCGTCGATCAACGGCACTTTACCCGGCAATCCTGTCTACAACGCGGGGGCCAGTGCGTTGATTCTGGCCAACGAACGCAAACCTGAAAAAACAGCCGCAGCCGTCAGTCGGATGTTTCTGGGAATCAGCATTGAATGTGCCGAGTGCCACAACCACCCGTTCAGTTCGTACAAACGCACGCAGTTCTGGGAGTTTTCTGCATTCTTTGGTGATGTTGACCCACAGATTGCGAACAGTAACGATTTCAAATTGAAATCCACCGTGACAATACCCGACAGCAAAACGGTGGTGGAAGCCCGCTTTCTGGATGGGAAACAACCCAAGTTCAATCCTGCTCAATCCCCACGCATTGCATTGGCGGAGTGGGTTACTTCGAAGGAAAATCCCTTTTTTGCACGTCAGTTTGTGAACAGTTTGTGGGAAGAATTCACCGGCCTACCCCTGGTGCCCCACCTGGACGATGAGTCCGATGCCACCGAGATTGGGTTGAAGGTGCTGCAAACCATTGCAGATGAGTTCAAAGCCCACCAATACGATATCAAATGGCTGGTGAAGACAATTCTGCAGACACGTGTCTACGGGCTCTCTTCGAAACAATCAGACCCCACCCAGGCGGAGCCGATTCACTTTGCCAGAATGTCCGTACGTGGACTGAAACCTGAGCAGTTACTCGATAGTCTGGCTCAGGCCACAGGTTTGCGAAATGTCAACAGCACCGGGCAACAGTTTAACAATCTTTACCGTGAATTTCTCGACCAGTTTGCCAGCACCGATCGGGCAGTTGAACGCCACCAGACAATTCTGCAGGCGCTGACCCTGATGAATGGCAGCATTGTGACAGATCAGACCAGCCTGGAGAAAAGTGAAATCCTGGCCGGTGTGGTGGATGCTCCATTCTGGAAGACCAAAGAACGGATCGAAACCTTATTTCTGGCCAGCCTGAATCGACTTCCCACCGCAAAGGAACTGGAAAAACTGGAAAGTTATGTCGAACGTGGGGGCAGCAGTAACGATCAGAAGAAAGCACTCAGCGATCTGTTCTGGGCGTTATTGAACTCAGCAGAATTCAGTGTTAATCATTAAAAAGTTACTTAGCACTCAGGGGAGATAACGATGTCTATCACGCACCGCTTACCGAAAATACCCAGACGCGATTTCATGCGACTGGCAGGGTGCCTGGGTCTGCCGATGGCAGGATGGCTACCGGCCTTTTCTGAAGAAGTTGCCAAAAACCCCAAGCGGAAGCGGTCGTGTATTCTGCTGTGGATGAATGGTGGGCCTTCCACGATCGATCTGTTCGATCTGAAAAAACATGAAAATGGTGGGCCGGTAAAACCAATTGCCACTACGGCACCTGGGCTGGAAATCAGCGAATACCTGCCACTTCTGGCGAAGCAGATGAAGCACCTTTCCGTGGTGCGTTCGATGTCCACCAAAGAAGGCGACCACGCCCGGGCAACGAATTACACCCGTACGGGTTATCTGCCACAGGGTTCCATTCAGTTTCCCTCGGTGGGCTCACTCGTCGCACGGGAACTTGCCGATACCAAGTTCGAACTGCCCAGTTATGTCAGCATTACACCGTTCCGCGGCTTTTCACCCGCAGCGTTCGGGCCGGGATTTTTAGGCCCACGTTTTGCCCCACTGATTGTGGGAGAGAACCAGTTTTTTGCCCAGAATGTGGCCACTGAGCAACTGGATGCCGCACTGAAAGTGAAAGACCTCGACCGTCCGGAAACCGTTACTCAGGTGGAGGCGTTGGCACGTCTGGATATTCTGAAAGACCTGGATGAACAGTTCCAGACAGACCACCCCAGCTTTGTGGGCAAGTCGCACCAGGCCGCCTACGAACGTGCAGTTCGTCTGATGGAATCGGTGGGATCGAAAGTGTTCGATCTTTCCAAAGAAAAAGCGGAAGTGCTGGACCGCTATGGCGATAACCTGTTTGGCCGTGGCTGCCTGCTTGCACGAAAGCTGGTGGAACAGGGGGTACCTTTTGTGGAAGTGTCGATGACCGGTTGGGACACCCACGCCCAGAACTTCAATCAGGTGAAGCAACGGTGCGACACGCTAGACCCCGCCTGGGCTGCACTGATGGCCGATATACAGGAACGTGGGTTGCTGGAAACAACCACAATTGTGTGGATGGGCGAATTCGGCCGCACACCGAAAATCAATCAGGGCACAGGGCGAGATCACTATCCCAATGCCTGGTCTGCTGTGCTCGGTGGGGGTGGCATCAAAGGTGGGCAGGCTATTGGCAAAACTTCGGCAGATGGCACTACCGTCGAAAGTGAACCCACATCGGTACCGGATTTCCTGGCAACATTATGTCAGGCAATGGGTATTGATCCTGGCAAACAGAATCTTTCCAATGTCGAACGACCGATCCGGATTGTGGATCGCGTGGGCAAACCAATTCAGGCACTGCTCAGTTAACCCTTCACAGGATAAGACGATGAAAAAATTACTCCTGCTTGCCTGGGCCTGTCTGTTCTGCACCCACTTGCCCGACGCAGGTGCGAAAGAACAGTTCCAATTGAAAGAATCAATTTCGCTTGCCCACGAACATATGCTGGTTGTCTTTGCAGAAGGCAGGCTATTGCGTTACCGCGTGGATATTACGTTTGTAGGAATGAAACCAAACGAATTTCTGCGAGAGGTATTGAAGCCATACTTTGAATTTCTGGACAAAGATGGCGACAGGATGCTGGATGAGAAAGAAATTGCGAATGCCCCTACCAAAGCAGCAATGCAACAACTGATGAAAACTGGGAACATCTATCAGCCTGAGAATCTGAAACTGACTTCAAGTGACTTTGACCAGGATCAGGATTCGCTGGTGAATCTCGATGAATTTACCTATTTTTATAGTCAGCAACCAGGGATCCTGTTTGGTTTGCGGCCGATGGTATCGCCGAACTTATACGGGCAACAGATTACTGCCGCCCTGTTTGGAATGCTGGATACAAATAAAGACGATATCCTGCAGCGTGCGGAACTGGAATCTTTTGGCAAAAACTTTGCCCGCCTGGATACGAACGATGATGAGTGCATTACGATCAACGAAATCATGCCCACTCAGCAATATGGGCGGATGGCAGTACCAATGAACGGTGGCATGATGCGTCCTAACACGCAATCTGGCACGCTGATGTTCTTTTCCAAAAACGCGGTACCGAGCAATATGTCGCAGTTATTCATGAATGAGTACGACAAGGATAACAGCGGCACCCTGACCAACGACGAGATTCCGTTTGAACGTACTTTCATGAAGCGGGTGGATATTGATCGTGATGGTACGGTATCGCCCACGGAATGTAATCTGCTGTGGGCAATGCGTACCGATGATATTGTGCGATTCGAAATTGATCTGAAAAACGGCACTGCCAAAGTGGGTCTGGTGAAGCCCGAAGGTCAGTTAACCATTTCTCCCACGCGGTGGAAAAGTGTTTCGGATACCCAGTTAAATGCAAAAATACGAAATTACAATATCCATATGCAGTGCCAGTTAACCATTCAGAATCGGCCACCAGTATTGCAGGGCAACAATTTCAGCTATCTGTTCAACACCAAAAAAACAATTGAAAAAGCCGATCTGAAAAACCCACAGTATCGCCTGGTAGCACCTCTTTTCGATGCGTTAGATCGAAATAACGACGATGTGGTAACCAAAAAGGAAGTAGAACTATATGGTAAGGCGAAAAGTGCATTGATGGGCAAGGATTTTACCATTGGATTTGGCTCCACCGATCCTGGAATGTTTGGTGTGGTTGATGAAAATGGCGATGGGATCATTTCATTAAGAGAGGCACGATCTTTGGCAAATCGGCTCTTGCCCAACAGTTTCACCGATGGTTACGTGCGGTCGAGTCAGGATATTCAGGGCATGGTCACCCTGGTGCGTGGGACCGTGAATCCCACTTTTGGTCAGTCCAGCAACCCCGGTGCCATCACATTGCCGATTCCCACCCACGGTCCGGTCTGGTTTCGCAAGTTTGATCGGAATGGAGATGGGGATATTTCCCCACGTGAGTTTCCGGGGGATCCAGAACTATTCACAAAACTGGATACCAATGGCGACGGCCTGATCAGTCGCCAGGAAGCGGAAGCCGCCCGTTAATTTCTGATTCCTTTCATCTGCAATTCTGCATCTGGAACTTTTCTGAACGCACCGCACCCACATGTGGAAATATTTCCAACATATACTTATATATCCTTCTCAGATTTCGGCTGGCACATTTTTGTGGAAAACTGGCACGTCAGATGGGAGGAATCATCGTCGTAAGTTATTGTGAAATAATCATTTGCGATGATGCTGGAAAATGTTCGGAAAAGTGAAAATAACGATCAGGCGAATGTTGGAATGTTTGCTAAGGTGCCCCACTGAAATGGAAACTCAATTATTGGTATTCCTCGTTGGGATCAGATCCGCACCACTGTAAAAGGCAAGAAGGGATGAAGCCGATTGAGTTTCACCCATCAGTACAAATAGCACGCAAACAGAGCTCATTTTGACATGTACGACGACTTTCGAACATGCAGGCAATCTGTCAATTTAGCTCGGTTGAACTGTCTTATTTCTTCATCGGGGCGGATTCCAGCCGCATGACGTACATCGCACCGTATTGGGTAATGCAGAAGTGGCGACCGTCGTCGGTCCAGCGACCTGAATCGAAATCGAACGGCCAAACGCATGCGCAGCAAACTCAATTATCGTTGATCATTCTGTAAGTAGTTTTCTGGTAATTACTTACAGAAAAAACTTTTCAACTATTACGGGAACAAAGGAGTGATGCGCAAAGTGGCACCTGCTTCCAGCTGGTGTCCATTTTCATTCAGCGGCAGAATGCCACTGCCACCTTGCCCAAACAAATGAAATTTTATTCATTTATGAAAATTCATCCATTAATACTTTTCCCAGTTCCCGCAGTTTCCGATACATGCGTGATTTCGTCATCCAGACGGTGCTGATGGTAACACCTCGCACTGTTGCCACCTGGGCTGCAGGTGTGCCACGGACCACCAGCTCTTCAAAAATCTGCCACGATTCCGGCGACGATTGCTGTTGCAATTTGTGGAGCAGGCGTTGAAGAATATGGCGATTGTGTTCGTTATCCCACTGTTGGGAGAGAGCACTGTAAGGATCTGATAGCTGCTTGATGATTTGATCGATATTCTCTGGTACATTCCTCTGCTGAGATTCGCGCCAGTAATACCGCACACGGTTGAGCAGGATCCCTTTTAACCAGCCTCGAAACGCCCCCACGTGCTGGCGAGATTGAAACTGGCCGATATTTTCCAGAATGATGCGGATAGAATCCTGAAACAGATCATCCACTTCCTGTGCTGGAATACCCAGAAAATGTAGTTTTCCGCGGATCCAATCGGAATAGATGTCAACCAGATCCGCCTGTGCCTGAGAGTTTTTCGTGTCTCGTAGTCGATCAAGCAGACTTTGGGGCGTACTATCCAATATTGTTTTCAATTTGAACTGCGTTATGAGAACATTTTTAGAACACAACGAGAATAATTTCAATAAAGGCCGTAATTTCAACGGCAGGTGCGAGCACCAGAGATTCAGACGGAAAATATACAAATTAACAGTAATATAACTAGTTTTTAATGCATTATTTCGGAAAAATAATGTTCAAACGAGCAATTGAACCATCTCGTAAGCTCTAATTAATGAGATTTCACTCATCTTTTTCTTTCCAAATCCTTCAAAAACTTCTGAAAAAAGTATTTTTTCCAAAATGCAGGACGCACCGCCGCGAAATACTTTCTGTGGTGCAGTTGATCTGTTCACTGCCGCAAACCATGTTTACCCCCGCCGGGAGTATGAAAAATGTGTAAGAAGTTGTGCTATTTGACCGCGGCAGGGCTGTTAGCTGCCGTAGTACTGACCCAGACCTTTGTTGGCCGATACGCCTCTCATTGGGCCGATCGTGCTGAAAGTCGTCTCAAAGAAAAGATTTCGATGACCGACGAACTGGCCATGATTCGCAAAGATGTTTCTAAATTGGACAGAGACATCGAAAAAGCGAAAAGCCAGTACGTGGAAGAACGTGTGGAAGCCAATATCCTGGCCCGCAAAGTAGAACAGTTGACCAAAGACCATGCCACCTCTCTGGAAGTGGTGCAGAAGCATGGCAAAATGTTGACCGAAGTCAACAGCAAAGAAACCGTCGATTGGAATGGCCGCTCCGTTTCCTTCGTACGTGCCAAAGAATTGCTGGCTTCGGAAGTGAAAACCTGCAAAGCACTGGAACGCGATCTGAAAGCCAATAAAGATATGCTGGCAATGCGGGAACATAACCGAAATCTGGCTTTTCAGCACATGCAGACCATGATCAGCCAGAAAGCAGAACTGGAAGCCGCCGTGCTGGAGTTGGAAGGTTTAATCAAGGAAGCACAGATCCAACAGGCAGAAAGCAAGTACCAGAAAGACAGCAGCCGATTGTCGAAAATTAAACAATCGATGGAAGATCTGAAGAAACGAGTTGAAAAGCAACGCGTGCGTCTGGAAGTTGAAAAAGAAATGGACCCCCAGTCGCCAGTGAATCAATCGGTGGAAGATATTCTCGAAGGTTTGAATAAAGGCAACGATCAATAAGATTGTTGCCAGAATGTCTTGGTAACTGACTCGCACATCTCCCAACATCAATTCTGCTTCAGCAAGAAGTTAACTTTGGTGTGAACGCACTATAATGAGGATGTGCGGGGCTGACTGCAACAATGCCCTGCTTTCACTTATCTTAGATCGGAGTACAACTTTCCTATGCCGGATATTGCGGCTTGGTCGATGAAACAGCTTGCATATGAAGCTCTGGCCAATGGCGAATTGGACAAGGCGGTGCAGCTTTACGAAGACCTGATTGCCCGCAACTACCGCAAAGTATGGTCTCTTAAAAACGATATTATTAAAGCGTTTGTCCGCGTGGGTGAACGCCACCTCCGCAACGATCAGATTTCCGATGCGTGGGCCACGCTCAAACGGGTGTTAAAGTTTGCAGCCGAAGACGACCACGGGGTCAACCAGTTCCGCACCAACCTTAGTAAGCTGAAATATTCTGAAATCCGTGCGATGCTGGAAGTGGGCAAGCCCGATTCTGCCCACGCAGCTTTTCTGGAATTGAATGAGTTGCCTATTGACCAGGAACCTTTTGCCCCACTGGGCGATGCGGCACGCAACTGGTGCCACGCGATTGAAAAGGCCGATTCGGGCGACTTCAGCAACGCCCGGCAACTACTGGAGCGCGTGCGGCCTGTCCTGAATCAGCGTTCTTCGGCTCTCGATACTTTCGAGGTTCAATTAACGCAGCGTGCAGAGCAATTCGACCACGCACTTGCCGCACTGCGACAGTTTTTGTCGATCGGTTCGTGGAATGAGGTGCACACGCACGCCACAGCGGTATTGCAGGTGGCGAAATTTCACCGCGAGGCACAACAGGCGAAATCGCAGGCGTGGGAGATGCTGAAACTCAACGCCGAACCACTGGAAAAGCACCTGGGAGCAACCGCACTGCATGTGGCAGTGTCCACCCCGAAGAATTCGCTGGAAGTCACCCCACAACTGGTGCGTCCCAACGAATTTCGCCCACCGGCGAAAAATTATTACCTGTGGATCGATGGGGGTAGTGCCTTCATGATCTGCACCCAGCCTCGGGTGACGCTGGGCATGGCCACTGGTGGTGGGACTGTGGATGTCCCACTTTTTGCCGATGTTTCGCGCGTGCATGCTGCCTTGCAACGAGATTCTGAGTGTTATTTGCTGGAATCGGGCCAATCGGTGCGTATCAATGACGAGCCACTGGAAAAAGCGGTGCTGCAATCGGGAGACACTCTCCTTTTAAGTAACTGCCAGATGTGCTTTGATATCCCCGCCAGAGGCTCCTTAACCGCACGCCTGATGCTGAATGGCAACCGCAGGCTCAGCATGGCGATTAATGGCATCATTCTGTTGTCGGATATGCTGGAAATTGGCAATCACACCCAGTGCCATGTGCAACTGGAACACGCCACGGAATCGATGTTTATCACCATGCGGAATGGTGCCCTGCACGTCCATTCAAAAGGACGTTACCGGATTAATGATACGCTGGCACAGGGTGTTTCCGCAATTCACGAACCAAGCCACATCACCTGCCAGGACTTTTCCTTTGCCCTGGAACCGATCTGAACCGAGCAACGATTCTCATGAATCCATCTCGCTTGAGATGATCGCTCTGGCAAACGCATGTTAATTCTGGCAATTTAGTGAAACTGTACGAATTAATCGGGCGACCTTTACAATCAATACGACACATCTTGCCAGCTTTGTTGGGTAAATCTGCCCCCAGTTGTCGAACATAAGTAGCGAAGGGAACAGAAATTACTATTTTTCGCATTAAATGTGAACAAGGAGGTCCCCGTGAGACTGCGTAAGCTGATGATACCAGCAGCAACTCTGGGCATGTTTTTAGTGGGAACAGGGATGGCTCAGGACGCAACCACGGCCCCCAGTAAGGCAGTGGACGCGAAATCGGCACAGGCGAATCAGGACATGGCCGACGCCGTGAAAAAGGCATTGATTGATGCCGGCGTGGTCAATGGTGCCAAAATTGGCATCTCTGTGAAAGATGGGGTGTGCTCGCTCACTGGTACTGCCATGGACGGCACCCAGCACAACAACATTCTGAAGACAGTGGCTACCCTGCGCTCGAAAGGGCTTCGCCGAATCGAAAGCGAAGTAACCTATCCTCAGGAAATGCCTCGCAAGATTCAGCAGACTGGTGGACAGGTGCCAGCCAGCCCCGGCCCCAGCACTCTGCCCGATTCCAGTGGCATGCCGATGATTGGTGCGGCACCCCCCACCCCGGGCGTGCCAATGCCCCCACAAGGGATGCCTGCATTCAACACCAACGAACCAGTGCCATTGAATGGTGGCATGGGCATGATGCCGTTGGACCCAGCAGCACCGAAGCTGCCTCCGTACGCATGGCCGACGTATGCACCCTACAATAACTATTCACGGGTTGCATACCCAGCTTCGTACCCCCACAACGCCTTCCCTTACATCGGACCATACTATCCCTTCCCACGTGTTCCACTGGGCTGGCGGAAAGTGGTGCTCGAATGGGATGACGGTCACTGGTACTTAGGTCGTCTGGCTGGACCGTACAACTACTGGAAAGTGCGTTTCTGGTGATCCTGACACCCACATCAGGTGGGTAAAATGCCCCATCGCTCCCAACTTCTCATTTTCTCATTTTTCATCATTCTCTCATCTTTCTGCTGTTCTGTGGGCTATTTGATCGCATAACAGTACAGAAACTCCTGATCGCGCAGATACAATTTGCCATCAGCGATCACGGGATTGGTCCACACGGCACCACTCGGCAGGCGTTTGCTGGATGCTTTCGGCAAGCGAAAGCGGCTAGTTTCGCTCCAGCCTTCGGGCGTGGCTTCCGCCAGCACCACGTTGCCTTTTTCGCCCAGACAGTACAACTTACCATCCGCATATGCCACCGACCCCCGCTCCAGTGCGGTGCGGTCGTTCCATTTCAGTTTTCCGGTAGTGAAATCCAGGCAGAACCAACCCTGATTTTCCGAATGACCATACAAGTGGTTGTCCACCAGCACCATGCTGCCATCACGGTTCTGCACCAGTTTATTGCTCATAATGGTGCTGATGCGGGGGTTGCCAGCGGTACGCACCAGTTCAATGAAATCGCAGCCCTGCCCGAAGCCCACGCTGGTGAATACACGATTATTCCCCACAATGGGGGTGCTGATGACGACGTCATCGTACGGTTCGTTGCGGGTGTAGCGAAACAGTTCCTCGCCCGACTTGGGCAACACGCCATAGATCCCCTGGTTTGTCACGACAACAATCGTCAGAGTGTCATGGATTTTCGCCAGCACCGGTGCTGCGTAGGGTGCCTGATCGGTGATGGTTTTGCTCTGCCAGAGTACTTTACCACTTTTCAGGTCCAGGGCGGCCAGCAGACCTTTCTTGCCACCGGGAACACAAATCACCATCTCTCCCACAATCAGTGGGGCAGCAGCATAGCCCCAACCCAGGGGGTAGGTTCATCCAATCCGCCACCAATCGGATTGACTTCCCCAGCGAGGTCTTTCGGTAAGTTCTTTTGCCACAAGACTTTACCATCGGTTTTCTGGTAGCACACCAGATCGCCGAAGCCACCTTGAACAATCACCTGTTGCCCCACGGTAGGGCTGGAATTCGGGCCCGCATTCCAGCTATTGCCGCGCCAGGTGAAAACCGGCCCCAGATCGCCAGTCCAGGCCACTTTGCCGTCTTTGGCATTGATTGCGAAGGTGCACTCCCGATTCTCTTTGGTACCCGCAATATAAATGGTATCGCCCACGATGGCGGGGCCGGAGTAGCCGGTGCCCAATTGATCGGTTGACCAGAGCAACTTCGGCCCACCCTGGGGCCATTTTTTCAACAAACCTTTTTCTGCAGAAATGCCATCGCGATTTGGCCCACGGAACTGTGGCCAATCATCAGCCAGCAGGGAATTGCCACACATCACCAGTATTAATGCCGCACACAGACGTTTGGACATGCCTTTTCTCCTCAAAATGAATCCCACCGTTGGGAAAATATACGGAGAATCGCAATTTCTTGCCAAGAAGTTACATGAATCATGGGCTATATTGCGATGTGATAATATTGCAGATATACGATTCTTCCTCTAGAGGCAATTGCTTCTGTAAGCCTGGTATTACCGGCGCATCTGTAAGGCTTGTTGAGTGGATCTGTATGCCAACGATTCACCGTATCGAGTTGAGAATCGGGCATTTACGCCAGAGTGACGGTGCGGTTGTGATCAATCGAAGGATCGTCTGCGGCCATCTGGGTACCACAGTCGAGAGTCCACCCGATTCTGGAATACAATTATGAGAAATATATGAGGGTTTGAAGTATTAGTTTCAACCAAATGAAATCGTTTCCGATACAAAAAGTTTTCTAGAACAATGTACCCTGAGCATCTTTCGGGGGCCAGAACACTCCCAGCACCAGCCATGTGTTGTATGGGAAGTGAGTACCCATAAAGAACCTGGTATCCTTATCTTCGCGACATAGTTCCCCCAGAAACTTGTTGCGAACACTTTCAGCGGCTGCCTCATCGGAACCGAGGCGTTGGGCTTCGTTTAAGAAAAGCATTCCCAACTCCCAATCTTCACACATAGCTGTGTGCGGTTTATCACCACTATCTTCACACTCGAACACGTAATGAAAAGTGAAAGGAATTTTGCGTAAGGGTTTCTGAGGTTTGCCAAACAGAGTAAGTTGTGTGAACAGAGATTGCCATTCCGGCTTCCATTCTGTGTCCGCAGGTCGAATTTCCAAATCCAAAACACGAGTAGGACGGACAACGCCAAGCGAAGTCTTATCTTTTTCGTGCAAGTTGACGAGTTCGTTGCGCGTGAAATGAGGTAGTTGATCAATGATCGTCCGCCTATCTCGCCATTTATGTTTCGTATCAAGCGGTTTTCCAAGCAGTTTGATCGAGTCAAGGTCTGGTCTTCGGCTCTCTTTGCGATTATCGTTGCCAGCACCATTTGGACCGAGTGCAACTTCGATCCACTGATACTTCTTAAATTGTTGCTGTTTCTCTCGGTAGCGATAGTCGATAGGGTACAGTCGAATCCAATCGCCGGATTCTGTAACACCCGCAGTGCATACCAATTCCTGGTATCCACGAGAGGGGTGGGGATAAGTCATCACAGTAATGAGAACTTTCGTCACGACGTGCTCGACCATCATGTAGCACCGATAAGGTGAGTAATCGGGAGATTCGTTTCCCTGGAAACGGACACCGCCAATCTCGAACGGTGGCAGCATTTGGGTTCAGACTCCATACAAACCAAGACGCTCGGCAATTCAGTCATCAGCCGACCCACCTCTTGAATGGATTTTAGCTCATTTTGAAGGACTGTTTTTTCGTAATTGTCGAATAGCGACTCGTAGGCAACCTGGTCAACTAGGCACCTGCGATCTTCACTCCGGATCCCAAGTTCAGGCAGATGTACGTATTGAATATCCAACCGCTCTGTTAATCGCCGAAGCGTTGATTTGTGGAATCCGTATCTCCTGGCTATAGGATTGTTACGAACATCGATTAATCGTCTGATTCCCGAAACAACCAGCAAATTCAGAAACCCGTCAATACTTAGCCCCTCGTAGCCAGCAGTGTAAACAGCAGGTTGTGTTTCCGGTCGGTTTGCAAGTTTGCGTAGTTTGCTGTTAACGGTGAAAGCAGGATAACGCTCGTATACATAATCGATGAGAGAAGCTGAATCAAGCTTTCCGAAGCGAGAAAATATTCTCTTTACATCCCCCTCGATAGCCTTCTCAGGTGTACCGACGGATGCTGCTAGATTTGGGTTCAGCGACCATTTGTTATCGCCATCTTCCTGCATATAATTCTGTGCAACCAGCTTATCTACTTCCTGGTAAAGAGCAAACGAAAATGGACCATATTGATATGGGACGAAATCGTAAAATGCTGGTCCACCGGAGGTTACACCCTCTTTGCGAAGCAGAAAGCACCATTTAGTCAATTCGGTTCTGGAAACTGACCGATCAGCCAGTTTCAACATAAAGAGTAAAAGTTTCTGTCGATTCAGCATCGATTTGCCCGTCCGTGGTGTCTGTATACATCACCGCACTAGAAATTATTTTAGTGACCGTTGAAGATGCCAACTACATGAACAGTTAATCGCCATCTGGGTGTCTCATGCTCATTCAGAAGTCCACTGTAACAACTTCCTCAGGTGAGCACAAGTTTGTAAATGAGAATATTTTCAGGCGTAGCACTGTGAAAACGTTTCGAATGTTGCCGATTCTGATTCGCACGATTTTGCCCCAGATTCCCACCACTTTTTCAGTGGGATTACGTAAAATAAGGTTCTAATTTCAAAACCAACGTAACAATGAAGGATTTTTCATGCTTGATATCGCTGCCGTGCAACAATCGCTGCAACAATTTCAGATCGATGGCTGGCTGCTGTACGATTTCCGTGCGTCTAATATTCTGGCACGCAGCGTGGTGAAAATGCCCACCGGCAAGCACCTGACCCGCCGGTGGTATTACTTTATTCCTGCCCACGGTCAGCCGATGAAACTGTGCCACAAAATTGAGCCCCAGGCACTCGATTTTCTGCCCGGTGAAACTGCAATTTACCTGAGTTGGCAGGAACTGGAAGCGGGTATTGCCAAATTATTAGAAAAATCTCAGAAAATTGCAATGGAATATGTCCCACGCAATGCCAATCCTTACGTGTCCCGCGTCGATGGGGGCACTATTGAACTGATCAAGTCGTTTGGTAAGGAAATTGTCTCCTCCGGCGACCTGATTCAACTGTTCGAAGCCGTGTGGGATGATGAACAGTGGGCAATGCACCTCGAATCGGCCAAATGGACACGTGCGGCCTTTGATGTGGCGTTTGATTTTATCGCCAGTGAAATCCGCTCCAAAGGGGAAGTGAGTGAAATTGCAGTGCAGCAGCGAATTATGCAGCACTTCGCAGAACACAACCTGATCACCGACCATGCACCGATCGTGGGGCAAGGCCCCCATTCGGGCGACCCGCACTATTCACCAGAACCGGCCACCCAGTTTATGATTCGCAAGGGCGATTTTGTGCTGGTCGACCTGTGGGCAAAATTAAACCAACCACGTGCGGTCTACAGCGATTACACCCGCACCTGCTTTGTGGGTGACGTGGTGCCCGAAAAATATGTGAGAATTTTTAATATTGTTGCTGCGGCCCGTGATGCCGGCATTGATTGTGTGCGGAAAGCGTTTGCCGAAAATCGCCCACTGCAAGGGTGGGAAGTGGATGATGCCACGCGGAAAGTGATCGTCGATGCGGGCTATGGGCCATATTTCAGCCACCGCACTGGCCACAACATTGGCTTTGAAACCCACGGTAACGGTGCCCACATGGACAATCTGGAGACCAGAGAAGAACGGTATGTTCTCCCTCGCACCTGTTTTTCGATTGAACCGGGTATTTATCTGCCGGAATTTGGAGTCCGCAGTGAAGTAAACGTCTTTGTGGATGCTCAGAAGCAGGTCCATGTGACTGGTGGGGAATTACAAACCGAAATCCACCGCATCGTGGTGTAGAAAAAGTACCACTGCCCCACTTGTGTGATGCAGTTGAAGTGAGCGATCCACTATTTTTTCCCTTTGGTGGGATACGGCAAAACGTTCGTGCGATTTGCCCACGTCAGCCATTCTTTAGCCATTTCAGCCACCCTTTCGGGTTCTTTGCTGGCCAGATTGGTCATTTCCAGTGGGTCTTGGGCAATATCGTATAGCTCCCAATCCTGCGAATCTTTGGCGACCAGTTTCCAGTCGCCCATGCGGATTGCCTTATTTTTTTCGTGCTCCCACGCCAGCATTGCCCGTGGCAGTGGTTGATTCGCAAATGCAGGCAACAAACTGATCCCTTCCATCGGCGTAATCTTCTGTTCCCCACGCTGGGTTGGGTAGTCGGCACCCGCACAGGCAACGCAGGTCGCCATGATGTCGATAATATGCCCCACCTGTGGGCGAAATTCACCTTTGGCGGTAACTCCTTGTGGCCAATGTACAATCAGCGGGGTGCGGATGCCGCCTTCGTGGCAATAGTGTTTATACAGCCGAAAAGGGGTGTTACTGGCATTCGCCCAGGCACTTCCATAACTGTGGTAGGTTTTTGCACTTCCCATCGTGGCCAGTTCTGTACCAGTGTGCAACTTATTGTCAGGCCCACTGTTGCCATCGAAGCCGAAGGGGTCCCACTCGGCACAGGCACCGTTATCACTGAGGAAAAAGATGAGTGTATTTTCATATTCGCCATGTTTTTTCAGTTCTGCCACGATACGACCGATGTTTTCATCCATGCAGTTCACCATGGCGGCATATACGGCCATGCGGTAAGCAAGATCGGTCTGGCGATCCTTCTTCAGCGTTTCCCACGCGGGATTCTCGCCGGAGCGAAGAAAATCCCGCCTGGTGGTAAAGCCGGATCGAGGCGTCAGTGGGGTGCCTTGCGGGAACAGACCCATTTCGATCTGGTTTTTGAGGCGGGCGGTGCGAATCTTATCCCACCCCACTGTGTAGGTTTGCAGATACTTTTGAATATCTGCTGGCTTGGCATGTAGTGGAAAGTGGGGTGCATTGAACGCCAGATACTGAAAAAAAGGTTGTTTTGCCGCACGTGCCTTCGCCAGAAAATCGATGCTGTAATCGCCGAACACGTCACTGCTGTAAAATTGATCGGCGGGATAGGTGCGTTTTGGCCGATCGGCAGGCAGGCGGGTGTAAAATGGATTTTCCTGAAAACAGGAATTAAAGCCACCGATCATGCCGTAAAACTCCTGAAAACCCCGATCCGTGGGACGTGGGGTTTTCGGTCCGGCACTGAGATGCCATTTCCCTACCATTGAGGTGTGGTATCCCGCACTTCGCAGCACTTCAGCAATTGTAACGGTGTTGGGCTGCGGAAAGCCACGGTAGCCGGGTGCTGAAGATTGGCCAGTCATCAGACCCACACCGGCCTGATGTGGGTACAAACCAGTCAGCAGACTTGCCCGACTGGGGCAGCACCGCGTGCCATTGTAGAACTGCTGAAAGCGGAGCCCGTTTTTGGCCAGTTCATCCAGGTTCGGTGTGGCAATTTCCCCACCGTAACAGCCAAGGTCAGAATAGCCCAGGTCATCGGCAAGAATCAGCAGAATGTTAGGTTTCTTAGGTTTTTGTGCCGCAGCCACCGTGGGGAAGAACAGACACCCGGTGGCCAGCAACAGAAAGAGTTTTGAGAAAAGAGACATCAGATTTCCTTGCACTGAAATTCGACAACGATTGGATTTGCATGCAGAGTTAGTTATATTGCCATTTCGCAATATTACAGTGGGGGCGAATGGATCACGGGCCGATTCCCCACCTGGGCTTCAAGATTCATGATGGCCAGCTCTAATTCGTCTGGAATGCGGCATTTTTGCTGGGTGGTGTAATCGTAACAGACAATTAACGCTTCACCGTACGTGGTAACTGCTTTGGTTTCCGAATCCACCAGTTGATGGCTGACCGTAAAGCGGTCGCCATTTAATTCTTTTACTTTGGCACACGCCAATAGTGTGGCGGGAAAATGCACCGCTGTCCGGAAACGAGCCTGCGTCGAATGCACAATGGGGCCGATCCCCACACCAGGTGAGCCTTGCATCCAGCCCAGCCGCCGAAAATACTCGATGCGAATATTTTCAAAGTACCGAAAGTACACCACATTATTGATGTGGCCAAACACATCCATATCTGCCCAGTCGACCACCTGGGGCTTGACGATGGGAAAGCCCAGTTCTTCTTCGATGCTCATGGAACGCCTCGGTAAAAATCTTATTTTCACGATTGACAAGCAGTCGCATAGCCACGATCATGCAGATTGATTGGAAAAGAGTTCAGTTATGCTCATGCTTCGTCGAATATCTGTTGCTGTATGGTTGCTTCTGGTCCCATCTTTGCTGGCCGCACCGAAAGTGCCCGTGAAAAAGTTGGCAATCCCCCAACTGGACGGCACCACATGGATATCGGAAACATTTGAAAAGCGGACAATGCTGGTCACTTTTCTTCCCAACGGGATTTTACGGTATTCATATGGCGGAACCACCTACGAAAACGGCACCTGGAAACAGACCGGTGACACCTTGTACTGGGAAAAGAACCAGAAGTATGCCGAATTCAATGCCAAAATTACCAGCGAAAAAATTGAAGGGAAATGCCACAACGTAACTGGCCTGAAGTGGGAGACCACGCTGGTACCAAGTGAAGGGACCCAGCACCCACAGCCATAGGTGAACCATGAGACTTTGTGCGACTCTGTGTGCGATCTCATTATTGTGTAGCGCGAATTTTTCTATTGCTGCACCGAAAATCGTGCCCAGGCAGAAACCAATCAACCTGGTGGGCACCACCTGGGCAGGAAAGTTGTTTGATGAGGTTGAGTACATCGAAATTCAGGCTGACGGGAAAGCAAAATTTGTGATCCCTGGCAGTAATCGCGAGCCATACGACTACACATATGTAATCGAAAAGACCCGCATCAAACTGACCATCTACAACGGTTACTCCTGGTTTGAAGGCGAGATTACTGAAGCCACCATGACTGGCAAACTGGAAAACAAAGCAGGGCGGGTGGAAGAAAGAAGTTTTCAGCGTGAGCGAACTGGCCCCACGGAGTAATCAGATGGTAAAGAGCATCCCTCTGATGGCAGTCTGGCTATTGTTTAGCATCAATTTTATTCATTCTGCACCAAAAATTGTGCCGAAGAAAAAAGCCCCCAACTACGTGGGCAGCAAGTGGTCTGGAAAACTAATCAGCGCCGAAGGGTATTTTGAATTCAATCTGGTGAAATTGCTCGACTACGCTGAAAGACTGGACGAATTAACCAACCACCGCAGCCCCGTGGGGCTTGTCGTGGCAGCCAACATTCGGAGTTTGTTGACCCACGGCAACGCAGATCTTCGCTTTGCGGATAAAGCCCGCCTGATTCGGCAACTTTTTGATCGAAAATTAACTTCTGATGAAGTCTGGAATATCATGCGCCTGCTCGACTGGCTGGTAGAATTACCAGAAGAGCTTGCAGAAGACTTTAACAAAGTTCGAAATGAAATGATGAGGGAGAATCAAATGCCATTCGTAACGTCATTTGAGCAGATTGCCGAGAAAAAAGGCTTCAAACTCGGTGAAGAGCGTGGCCGAGATGAAGGGATCAAACTCGGCGAAGAGCGTGGGCAAAGGATTGGTCAGATTCAGGCTTTTGAAGAAGTGCTAGGACTGCCACGCACCTCTGTTGAAGAGTTGCAGCAGAAATCAATCGATGAACTCGATCTGATGATCAGTGAACTCAAGGCAAAAGTGATTCGCTGATCAGGCCTGCCTGCTGGAACATCAAACTCCGATTTACAGAATGAATTGTGTTAAAGTCATACTACAACAGGACTTTTTCGAGCATTTTGGATGAAAGGTACCCACCCGAAAGTGGAAAATCTACCTCAGTTGGCTTATTTTCATCGTCCCTACACGATTGAAGGTTGGTCGCGGGCGGGAATTCAATCGTATTGGCGTATTCCTGAATTAGGGATCTGTTTTGATCTGGGTGGGATCCCCTGGAACTTTCACCAAAGTTCGCACTGGTTTATTTCTCACCCGCATATCGACCATCTGGCGGCACTACCTATGTTACTGGCCCGCCGAATGATGATGCGAATGCCCCCACCCAAAGTGTATGTACCCCATGGTGTAGTAGGTGGGGTGCAACATGTGATTGATGCCTGGAAAGCAATTGATCATGGAGACCTGGCCTGCGACTTAATTGGCATATCGCCAAATGATAATATTGCCATTGATGATATGCGTGTGGTGCGTGCCTTCCCCACAGAACACCCCGTGGAGTCTTGCGGATACCTGGTTTCGGAAAAACGCCATCGTCTGCGTGCAGAATTCCGCAATTTACCTTCCCACGAACTGGTGGCTGCCAAAAAAGCAGGATCCGCAATTGAAGAAGAGTTTCTGGTGCCGATGCTCTGTTACACGGGTGATACCGCTGAGGGCGTTTTTTCAGCAGAACCGAATCTGTTTCTGGCCAAAATTCTGCTGATAGAATGCAGTTTTTTACGTGAAGAGCACGACCGTGTGAAGATCCATCGTTTTGGACATCTGCATCTGGATGATTTTGTGGAACGGGCAGACCAGTTTCAGAATGAACTGATCATTTTAATGCACCACACCAGCCGCGATGAGCCTGCGTTTTTTGCCAGTGAAGTGAAACGCCGACTCCCGGCAAGTTTGAGTTCGCGAATGATCTGTTGGGGTGCCAGCGACCCACCCGTCCTCATTCAGTGAACTGCAACGCTAGAATAACTGGAAGTAGTATGCAGAGAAACAGCCATGACAACGACAACAGGCCCCCATCGTGCAATCGTAGGGAATACACCGCAAGAACAATTATTGGGTGAACTATTCGACGAACTGTGGGAGATTTATCGCACCAAAGTCGATTATGTCCGCATGTACGAAACGATGATTCAGTCCCATCAGGCCCACTTTTTTAACGACCATATTGCCTTCCGCACGATCGCACACGAAAACTCCTACGCAGGCATTGCAACGGTTTCGCGAATGTTTGAAGCACTGGGTTATCGCAGTGCGGGCACCTACCATTTTGAAGATAAGTCGTTGTCGTCGGTTCATTTGCAGCACGCAAATCCAAAATTGCCCAAATTGTTTATCAGCGAGTTCCGCACGTGGGAAGTGGCGGATGAAAAATGTCGCACCATTTTGACCAACCTTGTCGGTGCTTCTGCGGCACTGTCGATTGATGAGCTACATCAACTCGCCGCGTTGAAAGAGGTCGGGCAACTAGACCCCACTGTGAAGGCAAAGATGCTCGCATTACTGACGCAAGTCCCATGGCAGGCGCCTGAAATCGAAGATGTGCGGTATGTCAACAAGTTCTCCCAGTTTGCAGCGTGGGTGATGGTCCATGGTTATCAGGTCAATCACTTTACGGCACTGATTAATTCCCACGGTGTCGCATCACTGGACAATATCGACAAAACTGTTGCTGCTTTGCAGTCTGTGGGTGTGCCGATGAAAACGGACATCGAAGGGGCACCGGGCAGTAAACTGCGACAGACTGCCACCGAGGCGACAGTTGTGGAGGTGGGTGTGCGTAACAACGGAACCCCAACCACGATGCCATGGACCTATGCATATTTTGAACTTGCAGAACGAAATGAAATCATCGATCCTACAACGGGCAATAAAGCTCGCTTTGAAGGGTTTCTCGGCCCACAAGCCACCAATCTCTTTGATATGACTCGCCTGAAACAATCCTGATGGGAGCAATTTTGTGTTGAAACTGTTACTACTGACATTAATTATCAGCCTGTTTGTTTTTGCCGCAACTGGCCTGGCCCAGGGGAAGCCCACGGACATTCTGCAAAAGAAAGTCTACGTGGGAACCAAGAATGTAAAATTACCATACCGCTGGCTGGAACCCCTGGAGGCCAAATCGGGCGAGAAATATCCATTGGTGATCTTTCTGCACGGTGCTGGTGAACGTGGGGATGATAACCAGAAACAACTGGTGCACGGGGTGGGGGATTTTCTGAAACCAGAACGCAGAAAGCAGAACCCTTGCTTTCTGATTGCCCCACAGTGTCCCGCGGGCAAGAAGTGGGTGGAAGTCGACTGGAGTGCCGCTTCGCACACGATGCCAGCAACTCCCAGCGATCCGATGGGACTGCTGATTGAACTGCTTCCCAAGCTGTTGAAGGACTTTCCTATTGATCCCAAGCGAGTCTATGTCACCGGGTTATCCATGGGTGGTTACGGCACGTGGGATCTGGTTGCTCGGCACCCGGAGTGGTTTGCTGCTGCCGCACCGATCTGTGGTGGGGCTGATGAAGCCACAGCAGATAAAATCAAAGATTTACCCATCTGGGTATTCCACGGTGAGGTGGATACAGTGGTAAAGCCAGAGCGTTCCCGCAACATGGTGGAAGCACTGAAAAAGGCAGGTGGGAAACCACAATACACGGAATACCCCAAGGTATCCCACAATTCATGGTCTGCCACCTACGCGAATCAGAAATTTCACGACTGGTTATTTCAGCAGAAAAAGTAACAGTTTCAGACTTACTTTTTCCCAATGCAGTACAAGCCATCAATTGTGCGGATGATCAGGCAACCATCGGCAATCGCTGGTGTGCCCATGATCTCTGCTTTCATATCGTTTACGGACAGAATTTCCGCACCCTCATCGTTGGGTTGAATGACGGTACAAATCCCAGCATCATCAAAGGTATAGATCTTACCATCACCGGCGATGGGTGATGCCCAGAACTGGCCTTTCCCTCGCCCAATCCGTTCTGTCCAGAGATCTTTTCCAGTTTTCAGGTTGCCGCAAGACAGCGTACCCGCACCACCAATGGCGTAGATACGATCGCCCAGGATGACTGGTGTGGCAGAACTGGATGTTAACTTGGAGGTTTTCCAGACTTCGGTGGGTTGATCTTTCACCAGGTCCAGACAAACCAGATTTCGGCTGATCGGCACATAAGCTTTGTTATCATTAATAATCGTGGTAGAAATAGTGCTGGCACCCTGCTCAATCGACCAGGCCACTTTCCCCGTGTTGAGTTCATACGACACCACTTCTTTCGAAGAGGTAAACAGCACTTCTGCACCATCTTTCTTCTGAATGATCGTGGGCGTGACCCAGTTCGTCATGCGCGGACGGGACACTTTCCAGATATTCTTGCCGTACTGAGTATCCAGTGCTGCAACGAACGATTCCCCCACGGTATCCATCGGTACCACCAGGGTGTTGTTGTGAACAACAGGCGACGAGGCCATCCCCACCTGATTGGAAATCTTGGGATAATCGCTGGTCAGCGAGCGGTACCACAACAAATTGCCATCATGGTCAAACGTTGCCAGGTCTGCGGTGGCAAACAGGCAGTATACCGCACGTTCATCTGCACAAGGGCTGGGTGCAGCCATACTTGATTTGGGGTGGCAGCCAGTGTTACCGGTTGCTGTCATCTGGCGGTGCCACAATTGTTTTCCAGTTTTCAGGTCGAAGCAATAGACATGCAGACGATCGTTCTGGCTGCCAGAAGATGATGTCAGAAACACTTTGTTGCCATAAACAACTGGCGAAGAAACACTGCGCCCGGTGGTGACTGCTTTCCATCGCACGTTGGTGGTGGCATCCCACTTGACAGGCAGGTTTTTTTCGCTGGAAACACCACTGCCGTTGGGGCCACGGAACTGCGACCACTCTGCCGCACCTGAAATGCTGGCAACGCACAACAATGGGATGATATATTTCAATTGATACATCTTTTTTCTCGTGTTAAGTATCGGGGGGTTATTTCAAATCGACGATGGTTAATTGTGGTAGTTTGGCACCATTGAAATCGCTCAGGCGGGCCTGAAAATTCCAGTTCTGTGCCCACGATTCAGTTTGGTTGTTCTGGCAGATTTTGAGCAGAACTTCATTCTTGCCTTTCTTCAGTTGTACTTTGCCGAAGTACTGGTCAAAGCGTTGACCGTGGTGGTATTCTTCGTTGGCGAAAACTTCTTTCCCATTCACAAATGCCTTCACCGCACAGATAGACCCAATTCGAATCTGTACCGTCATCTCTTCAGTTGATTCCACCACAGCATATGCGTAGGCCGCGGCATCTTTGTGCTTGGTCAATACTTTGTTCAGATCCACCAGTCCTTCCGCGTGGTCGGTTGTCGTGGTGATCCAGGATACTTCACCTGCTTTGCCCATGTATTTGGCCAGCAGGTTCACCCCTTCTTCCGGGCTATATACTTTTTCAAATCCTGCACCTTTGGTGCTGTCGAATGGTCCCACCACTTTCCAGGTGGTAATCACGCCAAAGTGATCGGTAAGCGATGGCTTTACCTGAAATGCTTTATCGATCTTGGTTTGAATCTTCGTTGCCTGATCCATCGTGCGGGTGGCTTCGAAAAGCTTCATGTACTGTTCCTTCGTGGCTACCTTTGCAGATTTTTCCAATCTCGCCAACTCGAAATCAATCGCATCAATTCGCAGATCGTTGTTGGGATCATCCACCATCCCAGGCAACAATTCAATTTTTGAAGTGGGATTCAGTTCCACCAGGATCTCGTAGGCAATGCGCCGACCTGCAGAAGGATTTTTCAGATTGGTCACATATTTGGTCATGGTGGCAGTATCAAGCGGACGCTTTGCCGTGCGCTCTGCTTCCACAATAGCAAACACTGCTGCCTGCAGCCAGTTGAGTGCGACAGGATCTGCCCCTTCAAACGCATTCAGGGTGGGGTATAAGGCGTCGATTCCCTGGCCAACCAGATTTTTCCAGGCGGCCCCCACTTCCTGGTTGGTTGCACCTTCGGTTTTTACCGATTTGATAGTTGCAATTGCATCGCTGGTGGCATCTGCATGCACGGTGCATGTGATGGCCAGTGCGAATACCGCACAACAAATAAACCTTTGAATCATCACGATCTTTTCCTCAATCAAGTTGCCCATGTTGTCTTAACGATTTCGCTATAAAGTGCCACGGAGAGATTGTTCGCGTTCAATTGCTTCGAACAGAGCTTTGAAATTGCCTTTGCCAAAACTTTTTGAACCATGTCGCTGGATAATTTCAAAAAACAGGGTAGGGCGATCCTGCACTGGTTTGGTGAAGATCTGCAGCATGTAGCCTTCATCATCACGATCGACCAGTATGCCCAATTCTGCCAGCTCCTTGATATCTTCCGCAATCTCGCCCACGCGATCGGTCAGAGTATCGTAATACGTCTGTGGGACTCGCAGAAAGGAAACATCATTTGCCCGCAGCGACTTTACCGTTTCAATAATGTTGTTGGTATTCATAGCGATGTGCTGCACACCCGCCCCACCGTAGAAGTCGATATATTCTTCAATCTGCGAACGGCGTTTCCCCTGAGCAGGTTCATTTATCGGGAACTTCACTCGACCGTTTTTCCCCTGCACCACCTTGGACATCAATGCGGAATACTCGGTGCTGATATCTTTATCGTCAAACGAAACCAGTTGCGAAAAACCGAGCACCTTCGAGTAGTACTCTACCCATTGGTCCATTTTGCCTTCTTCGACATTCCCCACCACGTGGTCAATTGCTTTTAGGCCCACCGTATGATACGTGGCTGGGTTGTAGCGATTCGGATCAATCGGCAAATAGCCTGGGGCAAACACCCCACGGTAATGGTCGCGATTAATGAAACTGTGCAGCGTATCGCCATAGGTGCGAATCGTTGCCTTGATAAAGACACCGTTTTCATCTTCCAGCCGCACAGGTGGTTGCACACTTTCCGCACCTCGTTCGATGGCTGTCTGATAAGTTTCTTCCACATTATCCACGTCAAGTGCCACATCCATGACACCATCGCCGTGCTTCAGCAAACGTGGGTACTCCGGGTGCTGCTCCCGCAGGGGGGAGGTCAACACAAAGGTGATGCCACCTTGCTGCATGACATAGCCAGCTTCGTGTTTCACTCGCGTTTCCAGCCCTGCATACGCAATCACATCGAAGCCAAACGCGTTGCGATAGAAGTAAGCCGATTGACGGGCATTTCCCACGAAAAAGTGAATGTGGTCAATTCGACGAATGGAAATTGGATCCTTTGCCACAGATTTCTCCCCTGATCGGTGCCAATGATGTCGTTTATCCTATCCTGCAGGTTGGTCAGCACCCAACTAATTGATTGTGGCCCGCCAGACGGTCTTCTTCCAGACCATCCCAGAAAGCGGCCACTGCTTCCAGGATTTCTTTCCCACCTGCCAGGAACTTATCCCGGTCGAATGTTTCTGAAAAATAGGTCTCTTCCAGTTCTTCCAATGTGTGGCTGGCATGCTGGCCTTCCACGCGGTTGTGCCAGGTAAAGAAAGCCAGTGGCAACTTCGGATAGCGTTGCTGTTTCAAGAGCATCAGTCCATCTTCCAGTTGCTGCCAGAAGCCAGCTGCGGCCCAGTTTTCTACTGCAAAGCTGGCACCTTCTGCGAATTGTGAATCCTCGCTGCCGTACGTGCGTTGCAGTTCATCGCAGAAAAAGAGTGTTTTGGGACGACCGTGGATTCGTTTGCCCAGGTGATCGAAGCCCAGGTTCAGGTGGCTGCCCATCCGCAGCAACCACTCAAAGTGGGCCGCACGAAAGCGGAAAATGCCACCATCGACGGTACCTTCCGTGCCCACCAGATCGGGGTCACCTTCGCGATCCTGATCTTCCGGATTCAATGAGGAACGTTCACCCGCAACCTGTTCGCCTTTTCGATAAATCACCCCCAGCTCATTCAGCAGAATTTCCTTGCTGGACCGCATTTGCTCCAGATCCTGTGCGTTGATGACCCGGAGTAACGCTGCCACCAGAAACTGATTGGAAAACACGCTGAACTGCTGCACAAAGAACTTTAATTCCGCTTCACTGGCGGTGCCTTTGGCAAACCACTCGCAATAGGGGTTGTGCTGGATAATGCGGTGGCTCATCAGTTCTTTCTGTGCCACCTGCAGGAACTGGGTATACTCATCAACCTGTTGCTGGCTGAGCTCTCCCGTATTTAATCGAGATTCAATCCGTTCTGATACCACCAATTGTGGTGTTTTCATTGGTGCTGCGGTACTGTGTGTCATTGTTGTCTCCTGGTGATGGAAGGACGACCCGCCTAAAGACATGTTAACAACCCGTGGCTGTGTTTGGGCAACCACTTCTACTATATTATACGAATGAACAGTATTTTCGTTTGCAGGAAAACTGGAATTTTTCAAAAAAGTGGGAAATTCATCAGAAATCTGGTGGTGCGCGAGACAGATTTTCCACTCGAATCAGCCTTCATTGCTGATGATAGCCGCAAATTTTGCGTCAAATTTGTGTGGCCGGCGGTAAAATGAGAGAATTCTCAGGAATTGGCAGGTGCAGCAGCTGGTTCGGTCCAGTAAGGACTGATCCGCTTGATCTTTGCAAGAATCTGTGTGCGCTCTTCGCCTTGGGCGTTTTTCAGTTTCCGCTTTAATTTCATCATCTTCGCTTTGTGATGATACCGACGATCCAATTCTTTGCGACGCTCAACCATCTGTACAAATATCCTGAAATAAAGTAAGTTTTTTTATCGTGAATAGTACGTTCTAACGTCCTGCCCACCCAATGACAAGTGGGGAAGAGAATATGCCAGCGAATATTAAGGCAAGGCACCAGTAGAAAAACCCCGCTTGTGCCGTGTGAATCGTATTTGGGGAACCCGTCATTAATGTGGGCACCGCCCCACTAGCTTTTGGATCACCGTTGCGGTCCTTCTCAGAAAGAAGGTGACGGGCTTGCAGCACTAGCAGGAGTAGTCGGTTCCCTACGGGTTTTTATCGGTTCACCACAAAAAGCAACGTTTCATCACGAACACAGCAGGGTTAGTACATAGTAACGCCCCACCTGCCAGAAAACAAGGTGGGATCAAACAATCGCTGTTTCTTTCACCGCTTCCGATGGAAAATGGGTAAATCAGGCGATTTTTTCACTTCGAAGGGAGCAGCTATATTAATGAGTTTTCTGAAAGAGCGGCTGCAGCATCTCAGACAACCAGATCACGTGGGTCGCTGATTTCACCTGTGAGGGCGCTGGCAGCCACCGTCATGGGACTGGCCAGAAAAACTTCGGCCTGCTTGTGGCCCATCCGGCCTGGGAAGTTCCGGTTCGTGGTGCTGATGCACCGAATTGCCTGATTCAGGCGGCCAAAAGTATCGGATGGCCCACCAAGACAGGCAGCGCAGGAAGCTTCGCCAATTTTCGCGCCAGACGCAAGGAAGATTTCTTCTAATGTCTGGTCGCCGATTTTTTCTGTTTTCAGGCCCCGGGCCACTTCTGTGGTGGCGGGAACAATGAAGGTGTCGATCCGTACTTCCTTGCCACGCAGCAATGCTGCGGCAGCACGAAAATCGGTCATTTTCCCACCTGTACACGACCCAATGTAAGCCCGGTCGAGTTTTTCGCCCTTCAATTGGCTAACAAACGCCTTATTATCCGGACTGTGGGGCTTTGCCACCACCGGCTCCATTTTCGTCACGTCGTAAACTTTTTCGAAGATGAACTGGGCATCTGCGTCACTTTTCACCACAGTGTATGGACGCTGGCCTGCGTTCCGCTTGTTCACATATTCGATGGTGACCTCATCCGGTGCGATGCAGCCATTTTTGCCACCCGCTTCAATGGCCATGTTGCAGAGCGTCATCCGCTCTTCCATGTTCAGTGCATAAACGCCATCACCATCGAATTCCATTGCCCGGTAGGTGGCACCGTCGCAGCCAATATCACCTATGACGGCCAGAATCAGGTCTTTTGCCATCAGATACGGTGGGAGTTGCCCGTGAAATACAAACCGCATGGTGGGTGGGGTCTTCAGCCACAGTTTGCCGGTTCCCATCACAAAGCCCGCATCGGTATTACCAATCCCGGTGGCAAACTGGCCGAACGCACCGGCAGTGCAGGTGTGGCTATCGGTGCCCAGCAGCACTTCCCCAGGTCGAGTGTGGCCTTCTTCAGGTAAGGCAATGTGGCAGACGCCTTTGTAGCGATCCGTGCCAACATCGTAGAAGTAGGGGAGATCCTGTTCTTTGGCGAATTCCCGCAGTACATCGACGTTGCGGTTGGCCATGCTGTCTGCGGTAAAAATGTAATGATCGGGGATAATGACAACTTTCTCACGATCAAACACCTTGGCATCTTTTCCAAAGTGTTTCTTGAAAATGCCAATGGTGCCAGGTCCACAGACATCGTGGGTCATCAGCACATCCACGTTGACCCAGGTATTTTCCCCAGGTGCCACGTGGGCTTTCCCGGCAGCTTTCGCCAGTACTTTCTCCGTCAGCGTCATTCCAGCCATTCGCCGGCCACTCCCAAAAATAATTGTTCTGTTATTCTAGCGTTTTTTTCCTTTTCTCAATCTTAGACGGTGGGGAAATCGTCTGAATCATATCCCCACGGTTGAAGTGGGTCGTGAATTTGATTTCTTTTGGAGAATATTGGTGCGCAGCAATATCGTAATATTGGCATTAATGTGTTTGGTTAGCGGGTTCTCCCACGGTGCAGAGAAAATTTCGGTTACCGGGCCCGCGAAGAATATTCGCATCACCGATGAAAAAGGGCTCACCGGTTCCTTTCTTTGCGATGGTGAGCGCAATCCCGCCTTTGAATACGACAAAGCGAGTGTGCGGGTGAACGAAAAGACCAAAATTCTGCGTCTGCAAGGCGACAAACTGGTCCCAGCCACCTTGAAAGATCTGAAAGAAGGTGGGCAGGTTGATGTATGGCTGGTCGGCCCAGTGGCAGAATCGTATCCGGTCCAGGGCACCGCGGGCAAAATAGTCATCAAATAATCAGAGCGTTTCGCTGGGTATTGCCCTTATGGTAAAATGGGGTGGCCCTTGCAGAACACGCCGGGGCTTCTGAACGGAACTGGAGAAGTTTAGCGATTTTTTCGTAGCTTTCCGTCCCGTTGGGATTTAGGATCATACTCTGTCCTTTCTCAAAATCAGGAGCAAATGATGAGCTTCAAAATGGATCGTGTCCACATCTGGTCTGTCGAAGTCCCAGACAACAGTAACAAAATTGTGGAAATTCTTGGCAAACTGGACGATGCCAACGCTGATTTGGAGTATGTTGAAACGGAAAAATGCCCGGATAATCCGGGCTGTAGTCTTTTATGTGTCGCACCGATCGTAGGTGCGGAGCAGATGGAAGCTGCTCGTGAAGCGGGTCTGCATGAAGTGCAGAACCCCGTGGTAATGCGGGTGGTGGGCGATGATACAGCAGGTTTGGCCCACCGGATTAAACATGCGTGGGCCCAGGCGGGCATCCACCTGCACAGTGCAATGATGACTTCCGTCGGTGAAAAATTCGTCGGCTATATCACCTTCGACACCGTCGATGATGGCAACCGTGCGGCGATTATTCTGGCAGAAGTGGGCATTCAGCAACCCGCATAACCGGAACGGAAGTTAAAAGCCGTTACAATTCTTCATCTTTTTCTGCCAGAATCAGCACTTCTGAACTGCTATAAAAACCTTAACTCGAAATTGACTCATTCTTTTGTTGTTTTTTCAATGGAGCGGTTCGAATATGGCAGTAATCCATTGTCCAGCTTGTCGGAAAGGGATGAAATTTCCGGATGATTCCCCAGCCAAAAAGGTCAAATGCCCCGCGTGCGGAAATATTTTCCTTTCAACGGAAGGAGTTTCTGCGCGTTCTTCAAGTCGGGATGATGACGATGAGCCCCGCCCACGCCGTGGTGGGCGTTACGACGAAGATGAGGATGAAGACGACCGCCCACGTAAGCGGAAATCCAGTCGCTACGACGATGATGAAGATGATGATGACCGCCCACGCAAGCGGAAAGCAAGTCGTTACGACGATGATGCAGATGACGACGACCGCCCACGCAAGCGGAAATCCAGTCGTTATGACGATGATGAAGATGACGACGATGGCGGCTATTCCCGACGCAGCAGTAAAAAACCATCCAAAAAGGAATTACAGAAGCAGTTTGCTTTTGTCCCACTGTCTCTGTTGTTGATGACCATTGCTGGTTGGATCTGGGTAGGCGGTGCAGTGCTTCTGGCAATTTCAGCAATCATCACCTGGGCGGGAGCGAACTACGATGAAGGCCCGAAATTGCTCTCTATACTGGCTGGTGCTTCAGGCTTGGGAGCGTTGCTAACCGCCGCTACTGCTTTTGGCTTCCAGATTGCAGGCCCGCGTGCCCGTGGAGCATTAGGACTTGCTATTGCTTTGGCAGCAACCATGCTGCTTCATATTATTCTGTCGTTTGTTGCAGCAGCGGACCGAAACAACGCATTCGGACCTGCTTTTGGTTCGTTCAATTGGGGTACTTTTGCGACCACATTGACTGCGATTGGCAATGTCCTGTTCATCAGCATTGCAATTGCTTCTCCAGATGCAGGGGATGTTTTCCTGGGTATCCTGCTGAACCTGACAGGAATTGCAATTGGAGTACTGTATCTGCTTTACTTGCGTAGTCTGGCAATGGTATCGGGTGACCGCAATCTGAAAACCGTTAATATGAAAGTGTGTATTGGTTTTTCCATTGCATGTGGGGCAATCTGGTTGTTAGGGATATTGTTCGCATTATTACTGGAAGCAATTGGTAAAGAATCCGGTCTAGACCTCCTCTATGCCATGTGGATCCTGAATTACCTTGTCATCGGTAGCATCTGGGCATTGGTCACCATGGTCATCATGAAAAACAAGGCCGAATACAGCTTCCGGTATTAAGTCAAAAAACTACTTCATTTCAATCTTGATGTTTTTGTCTGCACGCATGGCTTCGACAATTTTCTCACGTAATTTCATGGCATAGACCTGCTTCACAAAATCTTTCATATCTTCAAACTTCACTGCTTCCCCTGGTTTGCTGGGTCACCAGAATCAGGTGATAGCCAAAGTCGGTTTCCACTGGTTCGCTGACATCATAAGGCTTCTGGGCAAATGCCACTTTCGCAAATGGTTCCACCATCACACCAATCCGGCGAAACATTCCCAGGTCGCCACCGTCGGTTTTCGATGGGCAGGTGGAATGTTCTTTGGCCCACGCAGCAAAGGTCATTTCATAGCACAATTGACGCTGGCGTTCTTTGCGAATTGGATCGCTTTCAGCGGGTTGCTTGGCACACATTTCCTCTGCCTGCTTAATCAGTGCTGCACGAATGGCAGTGATTTTCGTTTTCGCTTCGGTGCGTGCGGTGGCATCTTCCGGTTTACAGCCCACCAGAATGTGTTTGGCTTTGACTTCGCTACCATCAAACATTTCCGAATTACCGCTGAAGAAGGCTTTCAGGGTTTCCGGAGTGGCCTGGGTATCGACAAATTTATCCCATTTCAACTGGTTCTGAATTTCGGTTTTCAGTTCTGGTTCGGTGATTGCCAGATCCTGCAACACTTTGGCGTAATCCTGCTTGGCTTTGGTTACTTCTGCTTTGAAGGCTGCCAGTTGGGTATCCACATCTTTGGTTTCAACGGAAACTTTCAGCATTTCCAGATAAAGGTCGACCAGTGCATTTTCCACCAGAAAATTGACCACTTCTTTTTTTGCCATTTCCCGCTTGCTGGGATCCACCGGACGCAGCGCACGTTCGACTGCTGCTGCAGAAATTTCTTTGCCGTGCACAATCGCCACTGGTCCCGTGGGTGCTGCGGGAGTCCCTGCAGGTGGAGGCAACATGGGAGGTGTTTGTGCGTAAGTTGTTGCAGTCAAGCCAGTTGCGGCAATGCTGGCAAACAGCATTCGGGTCCAGCGGTTCATTCGAGTTTCACTCCTTCGATCTTACATTCATCTGAGAATCATCATGACACTCGAAGGTGATACCCGCATCTGGTAAATTGTGCAAGGCGAGCTTGCCTGATCTTTGTTGAAAGTGAAATCTGATTTGAATTCATTTGCAAATCGCCTGCGTTGGCCAGATTTGGCCGATTCGCCAGACGTATCCGCATTACTTTAGCACTGCTGGGGCACCAGCACTTCCGGTTCGTACTCTTCTGTGTGGGCCGCTTTGTGCGCTGGAGTGATTTGCTTCATTTCGGTGGTCATTTGCAGAATGAAGACATAGTGAAAGATGGTGCCTAGCAGGTCGGTGCAGTGCATTAATTCGTGGGTACTGAAGACCCCCGGGTAAAGTTTGGGCCATTTCATCGCATCGCAGAAGGCACCAAGCAGGTAAATGCTGCCCCCGCCGACCAGCCATTTCATCTGGTGCCAGTTGGCCCGCATGCCCATCACTACTGCCATCACCAGCGAACCTACGCCAAGCAAGGCATATTGCCCCACAATCAGCCCATAGGGTGGCTTGGGAAACAGCCATACGCTGGCGATGCCGATGAAACAGATGGACCAGATGGTAATGAGAAACTGCCTGCGAAATCGTGGGAGCAGGTAGCCAATAATTGGGGTGGTGGTGCCCGTAATAAAAATGAAAATCGCACTCAGATCGACTTTTTGCAGAAAATCCATGCAGGCAGTGCTGCCCACGTATGCGTGGTAGGTGCCACTGGCGGTATACAGGATAATCGCACTGATGATGTAAATGGTGTTCAGAAATCTGGACTGAGGGGTGCGGGAAAACCGCAGTAAAAACAGCCCAGCGACAACCAGAATCGGCAGTGCAAACAGGTGAGTGCTTGCAGAAACAGGATCTCGAAACATTCGAAAAACGCTTTACCTTTTGCTTCCATTCCAGGCGTTCAATGGATGCTAAAGCGCATTGAAATCCGTTTCCGTCAGCAATTCAACAAATAGTACAACGATATTATACAACAAGTTCTTCCATTGGGAAATACCACTTTCTCCAGTAACCGCGTTTTCACACCATTCATGCGGTCAAAATAATTATCCAGTTCATCAAGCAGGAAATTACCCCCCCACACACCGAAGGGCTGTTCGACCTGATCTTCATCGATACCGAAAACGATGCTGACAGTGTGCAACGGGATATTCAACTGGCCTAAGTCCGGTGGCTTCCTAGCTTTCCAGGAAGAACTGGTGTAGGCGAGAGCTGCTTAAAATGTGCTTGTATAATTTCATTAGCTTGTATATTGAAAGAGTATTGTCGAATTACAGATTTGTCAACCAGCGAGCTACAGACAACTTGTATAATTATTAATATTATTATTAGTTTATCAAAGAAAGATTAGTCAGTAACTATCAGCTTATAGATATCAAAATTAAAAATATACAACTTCGCTGATTTGTCAAAGTAAATGCTTCTGCAATAACATTTTAATAACACTTTTGAAGCCAAAATAGCTTTGATATCATCTAAATCTAATTTGTCAAAACATCGTGATATATCAAGCAAGAATAGTTTCGGCAAACTTGCTGCGATGGCAATAGTTGATTTGTTAATTTTAGAATTCACTAAAAGTAATATAGTTAATGATTGTAAATCCTTCAAGGAATGACCTTGAATGTCTGTGTAAGCCAATTCAAGACATTCAAGGTTAGTAAGCTTGCCTAAATGACTTATGCCTTCATCAGTAATACGATTTTGAGAAACGAATAAAGATCTAAGCTGTCTCATTTTGCTGATTGAAGCCAGTGATTCATTTGATAATTTTGCATTTCGCAATACGAGCGATTGCAAAGATGACAATCTGGCAAATTCATCTAATATATTAAGAGTAACTTCATTGTCTGAAGCATCCAACACCATGAGTGAATCAAATCGTGAAAGTAGCGCCCACATATTAGTTGTCAAATGAGCTCCGCGAAGCTCAAGATATTTAAGCCTTTTCAATCTACTAACGTTTACAATAGCTTGCATATCCAATTTCACAAAGTTTAGAGCCAAGGCATCTAGCGTAGATAGTTTTTTCAATAGATTGCTAATAGCATCCAATGTGATTGAGCGTTCGGAAAGGTATACGCCCTTCAAGCTGCTAATCTGAGCAAGCTGTTGTAGTTCACGATCTGAAGCGCTAGTGCCTTTAAAAACGATATATTCAAGGGATTTCATTCGCTTAAACTTTGAAATATCTTTGCCACTGACATTGGTTGACAATAGCTGAAGCACTTCAATAGAATTGCTTGATGAAATTAACTCAAATAAATAATCATCTATAACACAATCGTGTATAATAAGCACCTTAATATTGTCATTTTGTAACAATAATTTCAATAGCTTGTGTTCAATTTTGCAGGCACTTAAGTGTAGGCCGTAGCTAAACTTTTGTTGCAATATCTTGGAATCAAACTGAGCTAATGATAGCAATGTATTTTCACATTTGACACAAATGTACTTTTTACTGATAGCAATCTGATTAAATGGAATGTAGTGCAAAAAAAAATCATTTGCGCACCAACCGAGTCTGGAGTCGGTTTTTGCCCATTCTTTAATTATGCTATTATTGGCAATTAACGTATCAGCTTGGTGTCCAAGCAAAGAAATTGCAAATATTGCAGATTGAAATATCATTCTAACTCCTATAGTGGGCTACTAGTGCACGTGTTGATAATAGTATTCTCTAAGTGCGATAATAGAATAGTCGTAGCGTCTCAATGCATCTATTGCGGCACGCTTATCTTGAAATGCTACTCTGCGATCTTTAACTGTTCTAACTAGCAAGTTTGTGTAGCGGCGAACCATTTCACTATCGCCCCACGCTTGCACACTCAGCGATATGCTATAGATGTCCCAGTTGTTTTCCTTAAATTTTATACCATGGACTCTTATGAACGTGTTAAGCACATTGTCACGAAGTGCTGCAGTGCGCGTGCCTACTTCTGGATCATCATGCTGTAAATATTTATTAATCAGCTCATCGAACCAGGCAGGTGCAGATTTGTAAATCGAGTACAATAAATCATTCAGATTTTCTGATGCCGCTTCTCTTTCAAGAAAAGCTGGGTCGCCTAGTCTTTTGAATTCAGCGTGAATTGATTCTATGACATTATCAATTTTCTTATAAAAGGCTTCATCTTCAGGATTTATTGTTAGTGGCCCGGCCAAAGAAAAATTATTTAAATACCAATTAATGTTTGGCTTTTTATTTCTGTCTGGTTTTGTTAGAATTGTTGAGACAGGGATATTGTTGCCCTGATATGGTCTACTAAGGATTCGATCCCATTCAGTTGCTATCTGCGTAAATACAATCTTGATTCTCATTCTATAATAGACGCGGTTTACTATGTTTGGTTCTTCAATCAGATTGCCAATCAACACGCTCAATTCTTTTTGTAGTTCGACTATATCAAATTCTAACCCACTCAAATCCGTGCCATTCAGCCCATTATTCCTCACATACCTTCTCAGATTCGCGTCACCCGCATCAAATCCAATCGGGTCTTCGCCGATGAACTGGCCGAGGCCGAAGTTATAAGGGCGGTATTTGGTGAAGCCGAGACCAGTCGCCACATCAAAGAACATTCCAGTAAAGCCAATGTTCCCCAGTGAGGTACTGCCGGACTGGTTGACGATATTGCCAAAGGCATCCCATTTCAGTTCTTTGACAATCGCTCCGGTATCATCCAGCATTTCTGTGATACTGCCGAGGCGGTCGGTCAATAACCATTCCAGATCGGTGCCATCACTGCGAGCAAGGCTATCAAGATAGCGGGTAACAATCGCATTACTACCATCCAAATCTGTCCAACGACGGTGCACTGAATGGGTAATCCCTGGGGAGGTATCGACAATTTCAAATGCAAACCGCTCCGTGACTACCAAACCGGTATCGGTATCCTGTTGTACCAGGTTGCCAAAGACATCAATTTTGTAATCCACCCGTGTTGTTATTGAACTGCACCGGTCTTCGTTTACGATGCCGTAACAAGTGCGATTCAACAAATGGGCTCGTGGGCAGAAAATAGCCCCGTTCAGGTTAGCAGAGATGGTAGGGGATTACAAGACTTCTTGGATCAACTTCAAGTTTTCTGCCCTGGATTCCCGCGTTCGCGAGAATGAAGGTTACGCATCAAGGATTAGGTCTTGCCAAACAACCCCGCATGGGTGCTCACCCGCCCCAGATCATCGTAAGTGAAGGTGTAGGTACCCCCATCATCATACCACAGATAATCGTGTTCCTCGACGGTGCTGCCCCCGGAATTTTTCCAGGTTTCTGTCAGCAACTGCCCCACCACATCGTACGCGTATTCCGTGCGACGATCCAATCGGTCTACATAGGCACTTCGGTGGGACATTGCTGGCCGAATCAGTGCTGGCGATCAAAGATATGAGTAAGATTTCATTTTTCTCTCTGCTATCCTGATCTCCATGCGTGGAATTCTTGCAATCGCCGTTTTCTTCCCCTCGCTTGTCATGGGGCAAAGCCGTGCCCCATTGCCGAATGTACTGGAACGGGCATCCAAAGCCACCTGCTGGGTGCGGACGGAACGTGGTTTTCAGGCAACTGGATGGGTGATTTCCACCGATCCTCCACAAATTATTACATGTGCCCACGCAATCCGTGATGCCCGCGTGGTGGATCTGGTATTTCGAGATCCGAATTTGCTTAACCACATGCGAGACAATTACTTAGAACAACTTCCCGCCTTGCGTCGCGTGGGGATCTGCTGTCCAGCGACCATCGTGCGAACCGAACCAGAGAACGACCTGGCTTTACTTTCAATTGCGAAACTTCCTGCCCACGTGGGGGCGTTAACACTGGCACCGAAGCCTGCACCGATCGGCGAGCCGGTATTTATGGTGGGGCACCGGGCCGACCTCGATAACTTGTGGACCACAGCGACCGGTTGGGTGCGGCAACGTGGCACATTGCAGCATGGCTACTACGTGCAGCAGAAAAAAGTGGCGGTGGGGCAACAGGCACTATACCTGCAAATTCCCGCAGAACCAGGCGACAGTGGTGCGGCAATTTTGAACCATTCGGGCGAAATTGTGGGCATGTTGAGTGCGACACTGGCCCAGCATGAAGCTCTGGCGATTGCACTGCCACGGACATTACTGGCGAAGTTTGCTGAAATTTCGTTGAAAGATCCCCCACCGCAGAGGCAGGAAACAATCGCCCGAACTGCTTTGCTGGCAACAGTTTGGGTCAATCCTGCGTTTCAGGAAGGCCGCAGCAGTGGGGTGATTATCGATCGCACGCACGGCCTGATACTCACCAGTGCACAGGCCACGCGGGGCAAAAATCGCCTGCCTGTCGTTTTCCCGGCTATCGAGCGTGAGGCAATTCGCAGCGAGCATTCCCATTACAAAGATCTGATTGATTTGCGGGTCAAGAAATTGTGCGTTGATGCCACGGTGCTGGCGATTTCTGAAGAACTGGATCTGGCGATCATTCAGGTGCCAGCGATCCCAAAAGAGTGCCACGAATTGTCACTGGCAACTAAGTCACCCGCACCAGGCGATTTGATTGGCACCTGCTCGCACCCCGGTGGGGTGGAATTTATGTGGCTTTATGCCCAGGGCAGCACCCGTGGTCAGGCAAAGGTTTCCCTAAGTTCTTCTGGAAAAAGCAGTTCCGTTGACGCGAATCTGTTTCAACTGCCACATCAAGGCGGGGCAACAGGTGCTGGTGTGTTCAACAATAAAGGTGAACTGTGCGGAATCCTGGCAAGCAAAGTTGCCCCACGGCAGCAAGTGGCATACGCCGCACAGATTGAGCGGGTAAACGAATGGCTGAAACAACAGCAAAACCTGCTGCAACCAATTACTGCTAAAGAGTTTACGGCAAGAATTGCTCTCCATCTTCAGTGGCACCACGACCAGTTGGCAACCATCGATTGCCAGCGTTGGTTGCGGGCAGAGCCAAAAAACGTGGCAGCTTTCACCCAGTTGGGGGAATTATTGGTACGTCAACAGCGTTGGACCGAACTTCGCACCGTGTTGCAGAACCCACCTTCAGGTGGGGAACGCATTGCCCGAAATTTGTCAGTGCAAATGCTTATTACACAAGGAGATACGGCGAAAGCGAAGCTATTATTAATGCATTTTCATGAGGATGATCCTGCCCGAACGTGGTTTTCGATTTTGCTGTTGGGCGAACGCTGGCAACGGTGGGCACTTAATGAATGGCTGGCCAACCACCCGAAAGATCGAAGTGCCCGCAGGTTACGCATCCGAACTACTTACCAATTCAAGAGTTACGAACAGTTTGTGGCGGAAGATCTTGACCTGCTGTTGCAGCACCCGGATCCAGAATTGGAAGATTTTGATCTGCAGGCCATTTGGCTGGAACATCAGGCAGAGTGGAACGAAGCGAACCGCATCCGTCAACAGATTGTGGAATGGCAACCAGAAAATGCAGAACAACGATTGTTGCTTGCCCGCACCTGGTGGGAAAAAGGGAAAGCGGAACTGTGTGTGCAGGAAATGGCCCACGCGGTACAACTGAACGCCGAAAAAACACCCCGCATGGTGCGTGTATTTGGGGAATATCTACAACTGGAAATGACGAAATACCCAGATCGGCCCGAGATTCCAATGAAACTTGTTTTGCTGTTTGATCGTCTGATCGTCCCCCACCTGGGGAAGAAAATGCAGTATTCCTGGCAGAACATTCTGACGAACGAACAAATGAAACCCACGCATCGACTGCGGGCGATTCAACGATGGATTGATAAAGAAGTTAAGTGAATTCGCAGCCCACCCAATAAGTTCAATGCGTCTGTACAAGAACTTCCGGCAACGGCATCAGGTGGGTAGGGGAACGCATCAGGCACCCAGCATGAATCGCCCGCGTGCGTAATGCATTCGGCATCCCTTCGGTGGCTGTGGTTGCCACCAATTGCCGACCTTGTGGGGTATCAAATATCAGCGGGCAGGTGACCCGTGGCGAACCAGGCACAGCGATCGTGCCCAGGATTTTGCTTGTTTCCAGCGAAGCGTGCAGAATCTGACCATCCGCAACATCCCCAGGGTGGTACATCGCAATCAGCACCGTGCCATCATCCAGCCCAATCATGCCATCGGGGAAATCGTCGCGGTCTGCCAGATCCAGCACCACGTCTTCGAATGTCAATGTCCGTTGTGACAGATCAAGTCGATAGCGTTTCACCTGATGTGTGGGGGTATCGATATCGAACAAGAGATCCGGACTTAAGGGAAAAATCACTTTGCCGTTTGAGCAGGTTTGCCCACCCAGCAGAGGGGTGATCGCCTGATCTTCGGTCGTATAGAGAAACAACCGTGCAACATCTTCCCGAAAAGCGGTATCTTTCGTGCCAAAAATGATCGCTTTTCCAGAAGGATGCACCTCCGCATCATTGATGATTTCGCGTGCGTGTGGGCTGGGGATGGTGGCCAGTGGCTGAAAATTGTTCGTGCGGATGTCAAACATCCCCACCTGGTGCTCCATTCCCACCAGCAGGTGATTGGGATCTGTTGTGGGCAGTAGAAACCCAGGCCGACGATCCAGTTGGTAAACTGTCAGCGTAGGACCATTCCATGTTCGCAAGCAGATGTTGCCGGAAACGGCTTCCGGACTGGTTTGTATGTTGACCCAGGCCACGCACGGTTGAGATTCTGTTTGCAGAAATCGCGGTCCTTCTGGAAGGTATCGTTCCGATTCCTGTTCTGGTTCCCACCAGGGGGATAATGGTGGATGCTGCATACCGTTGCCCTGTATTTTCCAGATTGAAGATATGAATCAATACTGGTTGTTTATTAATTTTGCCACGCTTTGTGTTATTCCAAAGCGCCTGTAGTAGTAAACTAGCGCAATTTAGGCAAAGTTAACTCCTTTCGCAGCACCCTGCTAAATAACACTTTCACGTCGGAAGTCGCCGTATTCAGAAACCTTGCATTCAGCAAACTTTCCAAGCAATGCCGGTAAACCATGTATGCGTGCGAATTCGCTTTCTGCTGTATGCAATGGATAAACTGTGTAGAAAACAAGTTCGCTGCCATCCGCACGTTTAATCCCCTTCAATGGCGACTTGTCTACGAGTAATAACCAGCAGGTCATTTTCGTGTATACGGATAGAGGTTGTGGGGGATCGCCGTTTGGGATAATACAAAACGGGTTTCCAAGCCAACGGTTATTGAGAAATGGATAGTTTGCCAGTTTGTGCAACCATTGAATCGGCCAAATATACTGGTCTTGATGCCATTCAGATATCTCTTCTGGCCAGTAAGCATCAAGAGGCATCGCTAATTCTGCGAAACGATATCTTTCATCTCCAGTTGGCACAGGTATTTCTCTTTTGGACATACCATCAGTAAAAATCCCTCCAAATCTTTCATGCATCAAAGCATGCACCTCGACAAATTGATTGCCAGGCACAATGGGTTGCCAACCTAATGAAATAACAGTGCTCAGCCGATCCTCTATGTAAGTGGTCACTTCTGTGGCTGGGCTACGAGGGATATAGTTTTTTGCCAAATGTGCTTCAATAGCGCCTTTGGAACGTAAGTAATAAGCAATTTCAGTTCGTCCATAGTCGATAGCCCACTGTAATGGTGTGCGATTCGTCAAATCACAAACATCCAGATATGCTCCAGCTTCAACTAGCAATTTGACACCGAAAATATTATCGGTATGTATACAAGTTGCTATAGATACACAGTACTTAGGAAAATTAGGATCAGATAAGTAGTTCACCTCGGCACCATGCTCAATAAGTAGCTTGATTATACTTGTATGTCTTGAGCAATTATCAAGAGCACGACCATTAGTTGAAACCAAAACGTTGACATCTACACCATTATCCAATAGCATTTTGACACCATACTCATCGCCTGCTCTTGAAAAGATTCCAAGATATAGTGCTGCAGTAGATGGATAAGGCTCAATAAGCAGATTTGGATGATTCTTTAACACCTCTGCTAGGGCGTGTTGACGAATCGGAGTTTCTTTCTAAACCCTTTTATTACAGGCACTTAACGTCAAGGCAGGCGCATCATGAGAGCAATGCTTACACCCAAAATTTGGGCAATTTTTAGGCCATTGGTCGAACGAGCAAAGAGATCCGCTGCTGGGGCAAAGCCAAAACTTACTGATCTTATGTTCCTTGAGGCACTGTTATTTCTTATCAGAACTGGGCTTCCTTGGAGAGATTTACCTTCAAGATTTGGCGACTGGAATGCAGTTTATCAGCGGTTCAAACGTTGGCGTGAAAACAATGTTTTTCAGCGACTTTTTGAGGACATGCCGAAAGATACACCACTTGAAAACATCAAACGAATATTCATCGATAGCTCAGTAGTTCGAGCACATCAACATGCTGCTGGCGCGGCAAAAACTGGTGACGACGATGATCAGGATCTTGGGAGAAGTAGAGGGGGATTGAGTACGAAGATTCACGTTGCATGTCTTGACGAAAACACGTTAATCGCAGTGGAAGTAACTCCTGGACAAGCTGGAGATGCACCTGAATTCGACAATCTGTTTGATGAAAGCATCATACAAGTTCCTGATATCGAGGAAGTTGTTGCAGATAAAGCTTATGATAGCGATAGTATCCGATCAAAAGTGATCGAAGAAGGGGATATTCCAGTACATATCCCAAACAAATCAAATGCGAAGGAAGAATGGCCAATTGACAAAGAAGCTTACAAAAGCCGGAACAAAATAGAAAGATTCTTTAATAAATTGAAGCAATTTCGAAGAATTGCAACTCGATACGACAAATTGTCAGACTGCTTTCTGAGCTTCATTCATCTGGCTGCTACGTTCATCAAATGCCGTTCATTCGTCAACAGAACCTAGCATATTGTAATCTTTATTGGCTATTATGTAAGGCAATATTTCTTTGGCTTCTTGAATATTCATTGTAACAATTCGAAGTTATAAAGTATGATTGATGAATCAGTCTGCAAAATCTACCAGATTGTCTTCAATTTGTCTTCTAGTTTTGGCATAATTCTTAAACAAGTCATCCAATTCGTTTCATTGTTTCGAGTTGTACTGGCGTGTGCTCATGATTAGGTGCAAAGGCAAGATTATCTCGATCAAAATACGGATTGATGCCGGTCAAGAACGAACATCCAAGGGTATTTTTCAGCAAATTTACAATATCCAGCCGAACAGCACGACTGCTAAACAAATTAAGGTCACAACCACAATCCATGTCCTGGGACGTGGTGATTCCTCTTCTTCTGACAGATAATTGTCGCAATACGGGCATTGAACGCTGTCTTCATGAATTGGTTCCTCGCAATAGGGGCAGGGAATTGTATCATCGTCTTCTGCATCATCTGGCTGCCACTCCTGTTCATCCTCAAAATCCGGCTCCCACTCTTCATCATCCCAATCGGGACTCCGTTCTGCAAAATGGCGTGACATGATCCATTTCTCCACATTAATCTGGCTGTTCGCCGTTCAAGTCGTTGTTTTCGCATGGTGGGGCATTTGCAATTAATTGCCGAAACAGATTGAGTGCCTGATCGTAGCAGGGTTGCAGATTCGCTTTTGAGATCACCTCATCGCAGTGCAACATCGCCAGATTCCCGCCCAGTTCCAGATGCTGAAAACTGCTTTGCACAAAAGTTATCTGAAGATCAGAATCGAATATTTTGGCCAGTTCACGAGGATTGTTTGTAGCCAGATTAAACCGTCTTGAAAAATCGGGTTCCAGCGACAGATCGGAAAACTGCTTCATCCATAGAAAAGAGAAGCGATGGTACCACCGCTTCGGCCAAACTTTGCACTTGGGGAATACAGCGGATTGATCCTCAAATATCAGTACAGTCACAGAAAAATGCCCTTCTTTCATCGCTGGAAACTCAAAATTTTTTGAACGAATAATCAAAAAAGTGAATCTTCAACATGTTGTTCTGCGAAGTGAGGTAATTGCTGATCTCGGTGGCAGTGCCCCTCCGAAAAAGTGGCAGGTGCTGGAATCGTTCCGCCAGATCCAGCCCCACGGTGCTGAAATGGTGCAATTGGTTCTGTTCAGCAAAATCTACCATGAATTGCCGACGCTGTTTGGATTCTCTGCGGACCTGCCAGATAATCCACAGGATCAGCAGTGCACATCCAATAATCACATACGCATACTCGGGCATGGCACTACCGCTGATAGTGGGGGTATTGCTGCAAAAAATCTGCCACCCGCTCCGTGCGGGTGATCGCCGCTGCAAAAAAGTGGACCGCCTCGACAATCCGTTCGTCTGGTTCGGCACAACTGAAGCGGAGAAATCCATTGCCGGCAGCACCAAAACATTCACCACCCAGACAGGCTACGCCACGGTGGTCATCGGCCCCTTGCAACAGATACATCGCCAGACCGTGGGAAGAAATGTGTAATTTCTCACAAATTTCCTGCACCTTCGGGAACACGTAGAAGGTTCCTGCAGGCATCAGAACGTGCACCCCGGGTACGTTTTGAAGTTCCCGCACCAGTAATTCCACTTTGGTGCGGAATTTCTGCATCGTTTCATCCCGTTCTGCATCGTCGTGGATAAGAGCATTCATTGCGGCTGTCTGATTGATCGGTGGGACGCACGACAGCGATGTATTGATCATTTTGCTGATCATGGTGACATTTTCCGGTGAACTGATGGCAAAGCCCACCCGCCAACCGCTCATGCTGTAAGATTTGCTGAATGTGTACGCACCTACGCACTGTGACAGCATGTCCGGCTGGGCCAGAATACTGTGGTGGCGACTTTCCCAGGCCATGTGGCAGTAGGGCTCATCGCTCAGCAAGGCGATTGGTTTGCCACGAATCAGGTTAGCAATCTGCACCAGATCGTCTTCCGTTGCCACCCCACCGGTAGGATTATGAGGAGAATTTAAGAAAATGGCCTTGGCTTTGGGCGACTGGATGAACGATTCGATCGCACCCAGGTCTGGACGGAATGCATTTTCCTGTGACAGTGGTGCGAAGACGGGAATCCCACCTCGGCGGCGGATATTCGGTTCAAACGTGGGGAAGGCGGGCGAAAAAAGCAGCACTTCATCGCCAGGTTCGACGAATAATTCGCAGAAAAACTGCTCGAATACTTTCGCACCTGGCCCCACGACGACGTTTTCCGGTGTGGCAGGAATGCCAAACTCCGCCTGCACTTTCTGTGCAATCGCTTCCCGAAAGGCGGGCAAACCGGGCGATGGGCAATAACGAGTCAGGCCATCGTCAATTGCCTGATGCCCACTTCGCAATGCACTGCGACTGCTGGGGAAGGGACTATCACCAATTTGCAATTCGATGACATCCTTGCCAGCAGCTTTCAGTTTTTTTGCGATCGCCAGCACGTCGAAAGCCGTTTCGGTGGTTAGTCCTTTGGCAAAAGCTGTCTGAAAATTCATGAAAAAGCCCCGCTGGTACGTGGGAAAACGAAAAAAATGAGAGGTGAAATTCTAAAAAGTATGAAATCGCAATGTTGCAATATTATCGAAGTGCAATATTACGCAGGGTCTACTTGCCAATATTCCAGTTCAACATCAACAGGTCGGCCCCAGATACTGAGCACCAGCTTGACTTTGGGGGTGGTATCGGGATCGATAATGTCCCGCACTTCGCCAGTCATGCTGGCAAACATCCCATCGCGAACCTTGACCTGATCGCCAATCGCATAGGCCAATTTGATTTTGGTGCCACCTCGTTCTTCGGCACCCACCTTGTCTGCATCTTCTTTCAGGAATTCTTCCTGATCAGAGAGCATCCGGGTCACTTCGCGATCGGACATCGGGATCGGTGGCTTGTTGAGACCAGCACCGACAAAATCCCCCACGCCATTTGTTTCGCGGAAGAGATACATCACATATTCGTTATATTCGACTTCGCAGAAGATATAGCCGGGGAATTTTTTGTGCTTTTTGATCTTCTTTTTGCCATCCCGAACTTCCGTCACTTTTTCGACGGGAATGACAATTCGCCCCACGTATTCTTCGAGGTTATCCAGTTTGATCCGACGTTCTAAGGCTTTTTTGATCGAATCTTCGCGTGCGGAAGCCACTTTGACGGCGTACCACTTTTTCCCAGGTTTGGCTGGAGTGGGGGCTGGCTTTTCTTGGGGCTCTTCCGCTGCTGGTTCGGTAACGGTTTCAGGCTCAGAAACTGATTCAGCCGCAGCATCCGCTGCAGGTTCTTCGGCAACTGGTTCATCGACCACTTCTGAAACTGTATCGTCAGCAGAATCGGATGGTTCGGTTGCTTCCACTTGGGATTCCGCATCGGATTCCGTACTGAGTGCTGGTTCGGGAGTTTCTTCTGTTTCTGGAACGGGCGTTTCTTCCCCGACAGCCGGTGGAGATTCAGGCAGTTCCGCAGGTACAGGATTTTCAGTAACTTCTTGAGCGGGCGTTACTTGCGATTCAAGCTGATCTTCAGGCACGTTATTGTTCTCGGGGTCGTTCATCGCGGAGGTACCTAAACAGTTCGAAGGGTGCTTACCAATCCACTTGGCGTTCGTCTTTCGGTGCGACTTTCGGTTTTTCGTTATCCGAAGGCAGAATACCGATGAAGCTGCGACTGAACAGTTTGCCCCACATGGTATCAACGAGGAGCAGGAAAAAGGTAATAAACAGCACGGTAACAATTACCACTATTGTATCACGAATCAGGCTTCGACGGCTGGACCAGGAAACTTTGTTCATTTCCGCTTCGGTAGCGATCAGAAAATCTGCAAACGTGGGCTGATTGACCAGTCGCCAGGCAAACCAGACCATTCCGGCGAACAGAATCAACGGTACCGTCAGTTTCAAGTCGGGCAGAACAGACAAACCACCCTGCACCCGTGGGCGAGATTTTCGCTCTGCAGGTGGTGTGGATTCATCCAGTTTCAACAGTGTGCCACCTACCACCCAGTCACCCATGCGGTCGCTCACTTCTTTGCCATCCACAACAACGGTACTGTTACTGGGTAACAAATTGTGGTTGCCCATGGCGAACAGGCCACTGATGCCAACGATAAGCAATCCAAGGATGGTCATTCGGCGAATTCGATGACCCTGGGTGCGTTTATAAGTGGTGGTGTGGAACCAGCCACCATCTTCGATGTTCACAGCCCAGCGACTGAATCTGCCAGTGCGAAACATCTGAGCCACCAGCAGGACGATGGCCATGTTGAAAATAATGCAGACAATCGGATAGAACTTTAACCCGATGGTGCTGTTCAGATAGATTGCTTTGATGCAGAAAAAGAGTGTAAAGAACGTGGAAATCATGAGGAAAATGCCCCCACGAATCCCTTTCAATGCACTGGTGCCAGTGCCGATACGGGAACCAATCACAATCAAGCCGATTAAGCCCGCAATTTGCGTAACGACCAGTAATCCATTGCTGACGAATGAATTGGTGGCATTTATCAGAGAGGTTTCGATGCTGGTTTCCCAAACATAGGGAATACCACGAAGTATCAAGCCGAATGCGGCGATAACAAACAGCGCACCAAGAAAACTTGCTGGCACCAACGCCATGGGCGATGCACCAGAACTTTGATTCGATTGCGTGGCAGCGGCCATTTTCCGATCCTTAGCAGCCGATGAAATTAAACAGCTTTCGCGAATCCATCATGAATTAGAGAAAGCGGGTGAGCAGTACCCATCAAACAAACCGCCCGCCTCGATCACCGAAGCGGGCAGCACGAATCCCAAATACGTGCGATTGACAATCGCAGCAGGTGCAGAGGGACTTGAACCCCCAACCTGCGGTTTTGGAAACCGCTGCTCTGCCAATTGAGCTATGCACCTAGAATACAACAATCTTCCGGGGAAGAAAGTCGCAGGCAAAAACAAAGATTGGCAGTTGCTAGAAAATAAGACAGGGAAAGCCTGAAATCTCGTTCGCAACTGCAAACATTTGGCGTTGTTCACAGATCAGTTTTCAGCCAGATCACGGCTTTGATTCAATCAATTATACAAGAATCTTGGTTACCACGCCCGAACCCACGGTTCGGCCACCTTCACGGATAGCGAAACGCAGACCTTCATCCATCGCCACGGGGCATTCTGGCAACAGTTCAACGGTACAGTTGATGTTGTCGCCGGGCATGCACATTTCTGCCACGCTGTTATCGATAGAACGCAGTTCGGTGATACCACCCGTCACGTCGGTGGTGCGGAAGTAGAACTGTGGCTTGTAACCTTTGAAGAACGGGGTCTTACGGCCACCTTCTTCAGCAGTCAGCACGTACACTTTTGCTTCAAACTTTGTGTGGGGGGTAATGCTGCCTGGTTTGGCCAACACCATCCCACGTTCCAGGTCGTCTTTTTCCACACCGCGGAGCAAGGCACCAACGTTGTCACCTGCCATGGCCGATTCGAGTGTTTTGTTAAACATTTCGATACCGGTCAACACGGTTTTGCGATTGTCTTTTCGCAGACCGATGATTTCAACTTCATCGCCCACTTTGGCCATCCCGCGTTCTACCCGACCGGTACCCACGGTACCACGACCTTTGATGGAGAACACGTCTTCGATCGACATCAGGAATGGCTTGTCTGCTTCACGTTCCGGGTTCGGAATGTAAGTGTCCAAAGCATTCATCAGCTCATCGATCGACTTCGGACCAGGATTTTCATCTTTCGATGGGTTTTCCAGTGCGTCTTTGGCCTGACCGCGAATAATCGGGATCTCATCGCCAGGGAAATCGTACTTGTTCAACAAGTCGCGAATTTCCATTTCCACCAGTTCCAGCAGTTCAGGATCGCAGATATCGACCTTGTTCAGGAACACTACAATCCGAGGCACACCCACCTGACGAGCAAGCAGGATGTGCTCGCGGGTCTGTGGCATTGGGCCGTCGTTGGCCGCCACCACGAGGATAGCACCGTCCATCTGTGCGGCACCGGTGATCATATTTTTGATATAATCGGCGTGTCCGGGGCAGTCGATGTGTGCATAGTGCCGGGATTCGGTTTCGTACTCGACGTGGGACACGGCGATCGTTACCGTCTTGTTAGCATCGCGGACAATACCACCCTTCGCAATATCTGCATAAGACTTGAAGTCCCGCAGTGCATTTCGGTGTGCCTGACGTGCCAGAATTGCGGCGGTCAGTGTGGTTTTGCCGTGGTCAATGTGACCAATCGTACCAACGTTAACGTGTGGTTTGGTTCGCTCGAATACGCCCTTCGCCATTGCTCCTCCCTCTCAATTTCTTGGAACATTTAATTAAGTTAAAAGGTGTCCAGAGCGCTCCAACAAAACGGCGCTCCCACCGAGGCGGGAACATGCTAAACCTTTCGATCCCGAAAGCTGCTGATGGGATTTGAACCCATGACCTCTTCCTTACCAAGGAAGTGCTCTACCAGCTGAGCTACAGCAGCGATTTTTTGCCAGTCATTTCAGTGGGCAAAATAATTGACACGTCAATTATTAATCAATCAGTCATTCGGAATCACTGATCAACCCCACTTTCAACCCATGTGGCTTCGCAACCAGCACAGCGGGCGATGGGATTCGAACCCACGACAACCTGCTTGGAAGGCAGGAGCTCTACCACTGAGCTACACCCGCAAAAACCTGCGTGGAGAGGGATTCGAACCCCCGAAGGTCGGAGACCGCCAGATTTACAGTCTGGTGCAATAGACCACTCTGCCATCCACGCTTATATCGCTATGCAATAATATTATTGCTTCGCAATATCAAAATATTGTCACACAGTATTACTGTGCTTCTTCAACCAGTGCTGAACGATACCGTGATCGCACAGCATGCCAAGCTACTGGTGGGGATCGAACCCACGACCTACGGTTTACAAAACCGTTGCACTACCGCTGTGCTACAGTAGCGTTCAGACGTTGAACAAATATGCTTACGTCCTGACTACGTCCATGACAAGGGGAAACGGCCGGAACAATGAAAATTGTGCAGACTTTCCTCCCAGATATGGGCACTTTCAACCGTTCTTCATCAATTTTGTTTTACCAAATCATTCCTTTTTTGCCAATCGCACCCGATTCTGCCACCAATTTTCAATATTTTGGCTGCATTATCGGGTCGATTTTTCCTTTCGCCAGCAATTCCTGATACTCATCAATAAACGCCTGAACTTGCTTTTTACTGTTCAGGCGGGAAAGCATCACCATTTTGTCGATAAATAACTTTCCATCCAGGTGGTCAATTTCGTGCTGCCAGACCCTTGCGGGCAGTTCTTCGCACGTCATTTCGTACAGTTCGCCTTTCAAATTGTAGGCCTGTACCCGCACCGACTTAGACCGCTTTACTTTGCCAAATAACCCTGGAAAACTGAGGCAGCCTTCCCTTTCTTCCAGAATTCCCCCACCTGTTTCTACAATGACAGGGTTAATAGCCACAAATTCCTGATCTTTTTGCTCCGGATCACCAGCAAAATTCATCACAATCACGCGACGCCCCTCAGCCACCTGGGGTGCGGCAAGACCAAGACCTTCACGCTTGTACATTTGTTCCAGCATTTGACCTACCAAACGCTGCAGATCACCATCAATAGACGTTACTGGCTGGGCGGGGGTTCGCAAAGCAGGGTGCGGATAATTGACAATTTCCATCGGAAGCCATTGTGAAAGTACAGTGTAGATCTTATCGAACAAAACAACAATGCGGTAGCGATTTTAGCCACAATCGTCATTCCCGCGCAGCCTGTCTTGTTCTCCCTTCCCTTCAAGGGAAGTGGTTAGGCTGTTTTGAACCGGAATTGCATTGTTGGCTGCAGTCCGCTATTCTGGCCACATGGATTCTCTGGAATACGAATCATCGTTTTTGGCCAGCTATGCGATGCGGTCCCACGATAGCCGTGGGAGGCAATATGTAGAACCTGCCCACCCTTATCGTGCGATCTACCAGCGTGATCGCGAGCGCATCGTTCACTGCAGCGCCTTTAGGCGTATGGTGGGCAAAACCCAGGTGCTGGTGGGGCGAATTAATGATCATCACCGCACCCGCTTGACCCACACGCTGGAAGTTGCCCAAATTAGTCGCACGATTGCCAGAAAATTAGGCATCAACGAGGATTTAACCGAAGCAATTGCCCTGTCCCACGATATCGGACACCCCCCTTTTGGCCATGCGGGGGAACGTGCGTTGCACGAATGCCTGCGGCACCACGCGGGGTTCGACCACAATTTATATGGGCTGCGTCGGGTGGATTGGCTGGAAGATCGCTATCCAGACCACCCAGGCCTGAACTTATCGTGGGAGGTTCGTGAGGCGTTTGTGCAGCACAGCAAACGGAAAGATGTTGCCGAAGTGCAGGAATTTTTTGCCCACGGTGGGCCATTGCTGGAAGCCCAGTTGGTAGATGCAGCAGACAGCCTGGCCTATGACACCCACGATGCCGATGATGCCCTGGGCACTGGTATTCTGCAACTGGGCGATCTGGAAGAGATCCCCTTCTGGGCAGAAAGTGCCGCAATTGTGCGGCAACGCTTCACCAATATGACCCCCGACCAGCAACGGGTGGCCATTGTGCGGGAACTGATTGCTAAACAGGTGAACGATCTGGTGCGGGAAACGGAACAGCAACTACAGGTACGTCAGATCCGCACCCTGGCCGATGTTCGACAGTGCACGGAACCGCTGGTGCGATTCAGCAGTGAGCTGGTACCGAAAAAGAAGGAATTCCAGCGATTTCTGCTGCAGCATGTTTATCAGGATTATCGGGTTTTGCGACAGGCGAATAAAGGGCGGGAAATGCTGGTGGCAATGTATGATAAACTGGTTCAGAAGCCGGAATTGCTGCCACCGAAACATTTCAGCCGGTGGGAAAAGGCCCCCGCCCACATTCAAAGGAACCGCACCAGCCCCAGTTGGGGAATGGAACCATCGCTGGAACGAGTGGTAGTAGACTATCTGGCTGGCATGACCGACCAATTCGCCCGCACCGAATACACGCGCCTGTTTGAAACCAACGAAGACTGGTAATTTACCAGTATTTCTGTGAGGCCCAGGCTGGGGCTGTTTCAGGCCGGAGGACCTTACTTTCAAACCAGTCCTGATCCCAGCCCAGCTAATTTGGCGCAGTCTGTTCCGATTGTGTGCGGTGGGGTGGATTCACACTTGTTTTTAAGTTCCCTGGCAGCAAAATAGCCCCATTCGCAACTATTTCGTTTCTCTCCGAGACTTCGACATGAAAACTGGAATGAACCTGCTGCTTTGGTCTGGCTTTATCACCGAAGAGCATTTTCCCATTATGGCCGACATCAAGGCGACGGGCTTTGACGGTGTTGAAATCCCTATTTTTGATGGCGATCCCGCCCATTATGGCAAAATCAAGAAAGAACTGGATAATCTGGGTCTATCGTGCACCACAGTGACGATTGTTTCCCCTGAAACCAGTCCGATCAGTCCTGATGCAGGGGTGCGGAAGGCAGCCCTCGACCGCCTGAAGTGGGCGATCGATTGCAACCACGCACTGGGTGCCGAAAATATGGTGGGGCCGTTCCATTCCCCGCTGGGAGTGTTTTCTGGTCTGCCGCCCACCGAAGATGAGAAAAACCGGGCAGCCGATGTACTGCGGGAAGCGGCGGAATACGCAGTGCAGGCCAAAGTGCAACTGTGCATCGAATACCTGAACCGGTTCGAGTGCTATTTCCTGACCACCGCCGCCGATGCAGTTTCGCTGGTACACCGTGTAAACCACCCCAATTTCAAGACCATGTTCGACACCTTCCACGCCCACATCGAAGAAAAAAGTCAGGACTGGGGGATCTATCAGGTGGCACCCGTACTGGGCCATGTTCACATCAGTGAGAACGACCGTGGCACGCCGGGCACCGGCCAGGTGAACTTTTACGAAGCGATTTCGACCCTGAAACGGATTGGTTACGATGGCTGGCTGGTGATTGAAGCGTTTGGGCGGGCTCTACCCGACCTGGCTGCTGCAACTCGAGTCTGGCGCGATCTCTTCCCACATCCGAAGCAGGTGTACACTGATGGCCTGCAGTTAATTCATGGCTTGTGGAACGATTAATGGCGGGGCTGCAAAATCCGCACAAACTACCCATTCTGCCCTGTTTTGCGGGCTGACGAACTGATTTGATCCATTTTATCGTGCTAACGATTTCTTTTCGTCTATTTTGTGTGGATATCCCCACGGTACTTGAAAAACGAAGTAAACTATACTGTTAAGAAAACTCGAATCGGATATGCAGAGGGAGAACCTGATGCGGCAGTTTTGTTCGGTATTACTTCTGGGATGCACCTGTCTGGTGCTTTCTGCACAAGAAGGCGCCACCGGACCGTGGGCAAACAAGTTTTTTACCGGCAAAGATACCGCACCCCCACCTGTCATTCAGCACAACTTTGGCACCGTGCCACAAGGTACTGTGAAGGTGCACCGTTTTACCCTGTCTAACCTGTATGCAGTCCGCATGGATATTGTAGAACTGAAGCCCAGTTGCAACTGCATCAGCATTTCCGATTACACCCGCCAACTGGAACCAATGCAGAAAGGTTTTCTGGAAGTGAAGATCGATACTTCCAAAGTGACTGGCTTCAAGCGGGTATCGCTGCCAATTACTTTCGCAGGTACCGATCCGAAGACCAAAGAAGTTTTTAAATCTACTGCAGTGCTGGAACTGACTGCTGTCAGCCGTGCGGACATTGTCTACACCCCTGGGTCGATCAATTTCGGCCAGATCGCTGTGGGCACTACCACCCAGCCGAAATCGTTGGTGCTGACCTATCAGGGCACCGTGCCGAACTGGCAGATTGATCGCGTGACCTTTAATAAAGAGATGCTGGAAGTAACAGCGATCCCACGGTGGGGCAAAACCGGCAAACTGGAATATGTGATTACCGCCACGCTCAGCAAGGATGCACCCGTGGGCGATTTAGACGAGCAGATTACCCTGGAAACGAATGATCGGCAGAACCTGACGGTTTCCGTTCAGGCAATTGTGCGGGCACCGCTGAGTATATTGCCATCCAATAATATTGCATTTCAGAATATTATTGTGGGCGAAAAAGACTCACGCAACATTATTGTGCGTGCCAGCAAAGAGTTCAAAATTATCCGCATCGATGGCCAGACCGAAGAATTTACCGCCAGTCCCGGAATGAGCATCGGTGGGGTTTCGCAATCGGTTTCCATTTCCTGCCAGCCCGCCACTGTCGGGCTGAAAGAGCACAAACTGACCATCGTAACCGATCTGGGCAGTTTGGATGTTTCCGTTTCAGCGACTGGCGTTGCTAAGTAGTTACGCAGTATGGACTTAGATGACAACGTCTGCTTGTGCTTTCGCGTTTCCCGCCGGAAACTGGAAAAGTTTCTGCGCTTTGAACATCCCAAAGTAGCCAGCCAGTTATCCCAATGTGGGGGTGCTGGTACCGGCTGTGGCTGGTGCATCCCTTTCCTGCAAAAGATGTTCGACCGCTACAGCAAAGAACAATTGATTGAGCTGCAACTGCCCACGCCGGAAGAATATCAATTCCAACGGCAGAACTATCTGCGGGAACAAAAAGGTGCTCCAGCAGACGAAAAAGAATAGATTTTCATGAGTTAATTCTCATTTTGGCGTTATTTTTCATCAGAATCTCCCACTTTTCACCCATCCAGAAGGGATCTGATGGTCTATATTTGCAATGTACCCTCCTGTGACTCGCACGCACGGACTGCTTGAATGAATGTGATGACTCAATTGCCGGAAACGGAGCGATTACCCGCAACCAGGCCGCAAATTTCACCTACACTGCCAGGTTTAACATTAGTGCCCGCACATTGCTGCATATGTGGCACCGATGATGCAGAACCAGTGGGGCTTGGCGAAGATTTTGAATACCGCACCTGTCCGGATACTTTTCTGGCTGTGAAATGCCCCCACTGTGGGGTGGTTTACCTGAATCCGCGGCCGGATGAAGCGGAATTTGCCCGAATTTACCCGAACAATTACCACGCTTTCCAGTTTCAGGAAGAAGATTTTGGCTTCATTTACAAGGTTCGCTGCCGGCTGGAAGCCAAACGCCTGCTGAAGTGGTGCCGCAACCTGCCAGACAACGCCCAGATTCTCGATGTCGGGTGCGGCGATGGCTTCCATCTGAAATTATTGCAGCAATACGGCAAGTCTGGCTGGCAGTTAAGTGGTCTGGATCTGGATCCACGTGCGGTTGCTGCCGCCCAGAAACGCGGTCTTAATGTGCAGCACGGCGATCTGCACGAAGTAAACTTGCCTACACAGCATTACGACCGCATTTTTCTAATCATGACGGTAGAACATGTGGCCCACCCGGATCGATTACTCAAACGGGCGGCAGAATTATTAAAATCAGGTGGGCGACTGATTATTGTCACCGACAGCACCGCCGGGTTCGATTTTCAGATTTTTGGTGGCCGACATTGGGGTGGGTATCACTTCCCACGGCACTGGTATCTGTTCGATCGCGGTTCACTTGCAAAACTGGCTGAAAAAGCAGGCTTTCAGACGGTTTCGGTACGCACCGCTACCAGTCCGGTAAACTGGGTCTACTCCATCCATAATCTGCTGGTCGACTGGCAGGCACCGAAGTGGCTAGTGCGTCGCTTCACGCTGCATTCGCCCGTTTCGTTAGGAATCTTCACCATTCTGGATACCATGCTGAAATGGGTTGGCAAAGGATCGATCCTGCATGGAATCTTCGAAAAACCCCACCACTCATCGGAGGCAGTGCGATGAAACACCCCATAGTCATTCTCGGTGGGGGGCTGGCAGGTCTGACAGCAGCACGCTACCTGCGATCTCATCAGGTGCCATTCCGTTTATTTGAGGCAGGGCCAAAACTGGCCGGCCTTGCCCAGAGTTTTCACGATAAAGATGGCTTTACGTACGATTTCGGGGCCCACTTTATTACCACTCGCCTGGCAGCCGCAGTGGGGTATTCGGCGAACTGTCGTAATGTCCCAAGATACGGAGAAAGTGTCTGGCTGCGGCACAAAGTGGCCCGTTATCCCTTCGGTCTGCTGGCTCAACCACGTTACATGCTGAGTGCTCTGGCTTCCAAATTCAAAGGGCTATTGAATCGACACCCGGCTACCAATGTCGCTGATTGGTTTCGCGAAGCATATGGCGACAATCTGGCTCGTGAAATAGCAATTCCACTGACTGAAGCATGGTCTGGCCTGCCGGGCAACGAATTATCGCCTGCAGTGGGCAACAAAATGACGTCGGGCATTCTCCGCACCATCATGCTGCGGATGGCGGGCAGTTGGACAAAACGCACTGTCGCAGTGGGTTATGCCACCACGTTGCAGGAATCTCCCCACGTGTGGCATGTTTATCCCAATGGTGGGCTGGGGGCAATGCTGGGCCACATGGCCCGCGATGTGATGGATTCGGTGCAGACTAGTTCGCCAGTGCAGAAAATCTATGTGGAACAGGAACGCGTGGTGGGTGTGCGGGTAAACGAACAGGATATCCCGTGCAGCACCGTCATCAGCACCGCACCCGTGCATGTGTTGCCCAAACTGGTTTCCGGCACCACCACACTGGATGATCTGGCCCAATTCAAATACCGTGCGATGATTTTTGTGAATCTGCGGCTCAATGGACGTGGCTTGCTGCCTGATGTGGTGCTGTGGACTCCCGAAAAGCACCTGCCCTACTTCCGACTGACCGAAACCCCACTGTCGATGCCATGGAGTGCACCAGAAGGCTCCACACTGCTGACAGTGGATATCGGCAGTAAGGTGGGCGATGGCCATTGGACCATGTCCGATGATGAGCTTGGCAATTACTGTGTGGATCATCTGCAGGAATTGATTCCGGATATTCGCAGTCGCTATCGGGGCTGTCGAGTACTACGCACCCCACTGGCGTACCCGATTTATTCGCTGGAATATGAACAGCGTCGCCAGCAGTTTGCCCAGTCCAGTGGCATCGATGGTCTGCACAGCGTGGGCAGAAATGGTGAATTCGCCCACATTCTGATGGAAGATGTTTATTGGCGCACCCGCCGCAAGCTGCAACAGGTGGTGCAGCATCAGTAAACACGCTGGTGAGAATTGTGTTGCTTAGAGCGGTTTTCAGTATTTTGAGTTCAATTCGACGAATCTTTCCTTAGAGACAATTACTTAATGCTGTAATTCTTGTAGTGAACAACAGGAATTGAGCTGGCTGGATAATAAATTTGGCCCCTTCAGGGCCAAAAGACAATAAGCCTGAAACAGCCGTGATCACAAATGTTCGAAAACCGCACTAGCTTACTTTCTTGCCGGGCACCAAGAGATGTTAATTTACTCCTTCTGACGGGTTACAGTCGGTTGCATGTTGCTATAGACTATTAATAGCCAGTTTGTACTTCTGGCATGTAACGAGTGCGTGCAATTTGCAGGAGAAAACCATGAAAATAATCTCATTATTTTCAGTATTGTTTGGCTTAGCCACCATCTGTTCAGCTCAGCCAAAAGATGCGGACAAGCAATTCACCGTGCGTTGGTATGGCCAGGCTTTTTTCACCATTACTTCACCTTCCGGGCGAGTGGTGGCATTTGATCCCCACGTGATGGAAGAGTTTCCTCGGGAAGGTAAGGTCAAAGCAGATATTGTCTGCCAATGTCACCCCGATGCGGACAAAGATCGTCTGGAACAAAGCATCGAAGGTGCTGATACCGGTAAAGTGAAAGTATTTCGTGGGTACAAAAAAGCAAATCCTGGTAAACCGTGGGACTGGAACCTGATCGACGAAAAAAGTGCAGTGGGCGAGGAAACCTATCGGATACGCACCGTTGGGAATTATCGAGATGCACTAGAAGGGAAAAAGTGGGGCAAAAATTCCACATTCGTGGTCGAGATGGAAGGGGTCACATTCTGCCACCTCGGCTACCTTGGCCACACACTATCGAAGGCAGAAATCGAAGCAATTGGCCCAGTTGATGTGCTCTTTGTGCCCGTGGGCGGTGTCTACATGATCAATGGTGAAATGGCACGCGAAGTTGTTTCTTCATTAAAACCGAAGCGATATCTGTTTCCGATGGCCTATGCATTCAACGGACAGCCAGACACACTGCTTAGTGCGGACGAATTTCTCGATGGCCTGGATCCACAGGTGAATGCCACAACAACAAACCACTTTTCTTTTGGCCTGAGTCAAAAGCCTGCAGCACCGACGACGGTGGTTCTGGGTTGGAAACCAGGCACCCCAGTTGAGAAAAAGTAACCGATTTTGCATTTCTGTACACTATAAATTCTCCCGCAATCTGTGGGGGTGATCGCTATTTTGCAAAAATTCCCAAAATTTTTTCTATTGTCACAAATTCTTTCAAATTAAGAACTTGTGGCATATTTTCTGAGGCTGTGTTGCAACAAAACTGAACAAAATTGCATTTTATAGAATTCTTCTGGATATATTAATATAGAGTGAAATAATTTCCATGCTCAATCTGGCATTCGGATTTGTTCACTGGCGATGAAGCTTTGCAAGGTACTCCCACCTGATGAGACAGTGGGGAAAACACCTTTCCTGGGCAGGACTGCCTGCCACCAGTGACAGCGGATTTTGCTCCACACCTGGTTAGGGAATCGCCTACAATTAGTTAAGTAAGTTTGCGAGGGAATAGTACGATGAAACCACTGATCTGTCTGCTGACCATCAGCATGTTCGCCGGAAGTGCGTCTGCCGAAGAGGCACTGGCAGCCCGCGTGCGGCAATCGATGGATCGTGGCATCAAATTCCTGAAGGAACAACAACGCTTCGGTGGGGGCGACCGTTGGGATTGGGAATCCAGCACCATTACAGTGGCGCAGCCAGGCGGACCATCGTGCCTGGCAATGCTGGCCCTGCTGACTGCGGGTGTTCCCACAGACGATGCCGTGGTAAAACGGGGCCTGACCTATATTCGCAGCCTGGTCCCGATGCACACGTACGTGGTGGGCCTGCAAACAATGGTGCTGCAACAGGCCGGTGATGTCCGAGACTTGAACCTGATCCAGCGTAACGTCAATTGGCTGATTGATGCTGCCGTCACCAAAGGCGGCAAACTCGGTGGCGGAGGCTCGCTGCAAGGCTGGACGTACAATGCTACCGAGCGTAGCTGGAGTGACAATTCCAATACGCAATACGCCATGCTAGGTCTATGGGCTGGCCAGGAAGCAGGCGCCAAGGTCGATCGCAAAGTATGGGAAGCAATTCACAAATACTACGTCGAAAGTCAGGTGCCTGGTGGCCGAAATCGTGAAGGTCTCGATCAGGCAGGCTGGGTTTACAACAACAATGCGGATAACAAACTATCACTGACGATGTCCGTCGCAGGATTGTGCGGCCTGTATATTTCCAACCAGGAACTTGGCGAAAACCTGCAAGGACTAGATACGAAGACAGGAATTGCCAAAAACTGTGGTGTCTACCCCGATGATGATGCACTGGCGAAAGGCCACCGTTGGGTGGGGGCAAATCTGGCTTTCACACTTACACCACATTCGTTTTACAATGTCTATGGCATCGAACGGCTGGGGCGTTTATCTGGCAAACGCTTTCTTGGCGATGCCGACTGGTACCGCGAAGGGTGCGAGCTGTTAACAGGTTGGACGCAGGATGGGAAACGCAAAGTTTCGGACCTGAACCAGAAACCAGGTGGGGAATGGGGCTCTGGCAATGGCATTGATGGTGACTCGATAATTTCCACCAGTTTTGCCTTATTGTTTTTGTCAAAAGGCCGCACGCCGATTTTGATTAGCAAGTTCGCTTACGATAAACAGGGAGATCGCCCGGGCATTAATTCCGGCTGGAATCGCAAGCATTCCGACACCAGGCACCTGGTGGAATATTCTTCGCGGGAACTGTTCAAACGCCAGCCACTTGCGTGGCAGAATTACGACCCCCGCCTGGCCGATCTGACCAACAAGGCAGTATTTGATGATGAACTGGCCACGTTGCTGCAATCACCTGTGCTGTATATCAACGGACACGAAGCACCCCAACTGACAACGGCCCAGAAACGCTTGCTGCGTCGCTATGTGGATGAAGGTGGCTTTATTATGGCCGAGGCGTGCTGTGGCAGTCCGGAGTTTGCGAAAGGCTTTCGAGAGTTGATGGCAGACAAAGAAGTATTTGGCGATGAATCGCCGTTGCTGCCATTGGCACCAACGCACCCAATCTGGTCTTCCCACACGTTGATTCCGGCAGAAATGTTTCAAAGTGAAAAAATCCCGGAAGCACAACGCATCCATGCGATTGAACGTGGCTGCAAAACGGTGGTGGTGTTTATCCCACAGCCATTGGCAGGTTTCTGGGAAGATGGCCAGTTGATGCCAAAGCCCAATGAGATTGTCGTCAATACCGATCGGGCCCGGATGGCCTATCGCCTGGCGGGAAACATCATTGCCTACGCCACTGGGCTGGAACCACCCCGCCCTCGCCTGGATAAGCAGAAGATCCTGGACAACGACCAGAAAGTACCAAAAGGTGCTCGATACCTGATTGAACTTGCCCAGATTCGCCACGATGGTGGCGACTGGCAGCCAGCGAAAAATGCGATGCGAAACCTGGCACTGTATGCCCGCGACAAGTTTCAGCTGGATGTATCGCTGGCCAAACAGGAAGTTCGTCCTGGACGTGGCCCGGAACTGTGGGCCCATAAGTTTCTGTACATGCACGGCAAAGGGCGTTTTACCATCGATGCGAACGAAGCAGAAAACCTGCGTGCCCATCTGGAAGCAGGGGGCACCCTGCTGGCCGATGCCTGTTGTGGCAGCAGTGATTTTGATAAAGCCTTTCGCCAACTGACAGACAAAGTGTTTCCGGGCGAAAAGCTGGTGACCATCCCGGAGAACGATCTGCTGTATAGCGCCGAATTGAATGGCCAGCAGATATCCCAGGTGCGTGCCCGGCTGGAAAAGAACGATGGCTCTGCTGAAGCGAACTTCCGCGATGTCAAGCCGATGTTGGAAGGGATTAAACGCAACGACCGCTGGGTAATCATTTACAGCAAGATCGATATCGGCTGTGCCCTGGAAAAAAACCGCTCCAGTGCCTGTAAAGGCTACGACCCGGAAAGCGCCTCCCGTCTGGCCACCGCAGCACTGCTCTATTCATTGCAGAAGTAGACTGTAGTTGATTCAATTCATGATAGTTTTCGTTGATTAGAAAGTAGAAAAAGTGGCAAATATATGATATCGTAGATGAAATAACTGACCCAATTAATCTGGAATCAACATGTTCATTATCTGGGGAGAGAAAGATTATTTTGAAAAATTAGGTGTCGTCGCAGATTTTTGTCCTTATTGTCAAAGAGTACATGCATTTTCAATACAAAAGCGATTTATTGCCTTTCATTTATACTGGATTACGATCGGTGGATGGACTCGAAAAGAAACGTTAAAGACATGTTGGAATTGCGGTTATCATTATCTTGCAAGAATAAGGGATTATCGTGACTTTATTCCAGAAACTGAAGCCGAACAAACTAAGCTAAGTCAAATAATTCGGCAAACCAACCCAGAGATGCTTCAATGGTATCGCAATCCACCTCGAAGGTATCGAACCTATTCTGATTATGATGAAGAGTGATTTGCCGCCATTGTTGTTGGTGATGTAAAAACATTATGTAGGTAATATCGGATCCATAGCTACGCAATTTTCATCACCCACATTTTACAGGAATGGTGCCGTGGGGCAGATAATCACTGGTCACAGGGTAGTTTGCCAGCGACAATGAATAATTGTTCGCAAACCAGGGGGTGAATTCCTGCAGGAAATCGGTCTGAAATGTGGGTTGAACATGGATCGTTTTGCCGAAATATTCCCGCACATATTCCCCATGGTTGATAATGACAGCACCTGACTTGATGACATACCGTGGGGCTTCGAACATCGATTTGATATTTGCTTGCGGTTGATAAATGGTGATATCTCCATCCGCACCCCAGCCCAAGTGGCCTTTGTTGGGTAGACCAAGTAACTTTGCAGGGGCGGCCCGCGTGATGATTGCAATTTCTTCGAAAGAATAAACACGGTCGAGGTCGTGGATGCATGATTTACCGCGGATTGCTTCTGGCAGCCGAGCCAGCACTTCTTTGCGATAGGCCAGGTCCATCAGCACCGCAATCATTTCCGGATAGGCGGTAAAACTGCCACCATTGGGGTGATCGGTGCTCATTGCAATTCGCCAGGGGTCCTGCATCAGCAGGTACCATTCGACACCAATGGCCCACTGCAGTGCGTGTACGGTGCTTTTTTCGCGATAGACAATCGGGACGATGCCGCACCCGGCTTCGCATTCGGTTTCGCTGTTAAACCACTTGTTGCCCGTTACCTGGTGGAGATAGTTACCCAGCGGACCATCACCCGTCATAGAGGTGGTATGCCCGAAGACCACGTGGCCCACATCAATACTCAGGTTGGGATGGTCGTTCACATAAGCAACCAGGTCTGGCACGCGAGAGCAAAATGTGCTTTGATCGTCTGGCTCCCCACCATAACTATGGAATTGAATGTGAGTCAAGTGGGCACGACTACCTTCCAGTGCCTGCATCGTCTGCAAGGTGGTTTGCCAGTTCCCAGGCAACCCCAGTTGGTTACAGTGCAGGTGCATCGGGTGGGGCAACTGTAGACGATCGGCAGCACCGGAGATCTGCTGAATAATATCACGTGGGGTAATGCCATAACCCTCTACCACGCTATCCAGCACGGTCTGGTGGGCCCAACCCAGCTTCCAGTTTTCTACCCCACCTGGGTTGACCACTTTCAGTGCGTAGCCATAAGTAGCCTGAAGCAACCAGCCCAGATAGGAGGTCAATTCTTCTGGCCGACGCTCCTGAATCAGCTTCATTGCGTAGGTGTTATTACCCGCCAGGATGAAACAGCCTTTGTCGATGGCGGGTGTATCATGAAATTCTTCGTGGGCATGTCGGGCACCGAGTGCAGGCACGGCTGCATCAAAAACAGTGGTATACCCCAGGCCCGCGTAAAGATAGCCCGTGGTAAAGGTAGTGGGGGTAACACCTGCGGTGCCACTGCGCTGCAACCCCTGGGCGACACGAGGCTGCAAGCGTTGCCGTTCTGGGCGTAGTTTGCGTGCGTAATTCACCTTCGGCCCCGCAATGTGGGCGTGCATGTCCACGCCACCGGGCATCACGATCATGCCACTGGCATCGATGATCTGATCTGGCTGTTGTTTGATTTGCGGTGGCGGGATGATGGTGCCACCCAGCACCCACAGATCACCCACGTAGCGGGTGGGGTGATTTCTGGGATCGACGATGGTGCCATTGGCGATTTTCAGCAGCATGAACAGGACTCGCCGGTTGGGTGGGTTACCTGGGCTATCTTACTGAAATCAGGCAGATAATTTGAGCATCGGTTCATCGCTGGCCGATCCATCGAGGAATTTCAGGAACTTGTCCCAATTGGCTTGATCCTTCGGCATTTGTTCTGCCATTTCTGCCAGTGCCTGCAGGACATCGCTGAGATCCTGAAATCGGTCTTCCGTGGGAACAATAATCCCATGGTCGCCTGGGAATCGGCCAATGAACTGTTGCACCGGTGCGATCAGGTCGGTTCCTTTCGTGCCTTTTTTCCGTTGATTTGCAGTGGCCCAATAAGCAGCCACTTGCCCCATCGCCTTCAGATCATCCAATGCTGTGGGGTCTTCCTTACCACTCACGGGGTGCAGCCAGGCTGGCTCGCCCACGCCCTGAATCCGCACCACACCATTGGCTGCAAAAATGATATCCGTGTGGGATAGATTGCCATGGTACAGGCTATGTTCGTGGGCGGCGTGCAGGCCACGTGCCAGTTGCAGAATCAGCCGATACCATACCCCAGGCATTGCCACTACGGGTGGGCAATCGCTGGATAAAAAGCCCCGCACCCATTCCTGCAGCACCGCGGGCCGATCCTGGATATCCAGAATCTCCAGTGTGCCCACCAGATTCGGGTGGGCGAGATCCCGCAATGCCACAAACCGCTGCACAAATTCATCCGGGTGCAGCGCATCCACCATTTCAACATCGCTGAGATGTCGCAGCAAGCGGGTAGTTTGGGAACCAGGGCGGTCTTCCACCTGAGGATCATACACTCGATAAATTGATTCCCGCGTGTTACTGGTGAGGCGATCGATCACACGAAAACGCCCCAGGATCAGGCCGGACAGATTGTTCGATTCAATTAACGCCAATTGATAGAGCGTTAAATAACCGCCTTGCAACAAAATCTGTCGCAGGTTTTTCCGGCTGCGCTGGGTTTCCTGCCACAAGGTTTCCAGTGTTTCGCGGTCGATTAATTCCAAAGAACGTAGTCGTTCCCCCAATGCCTGATCGTTTTCTTCCAACTCAGCGTGGATCGGAATAATCACCGGTTCGCCTGGTGTGCTGGCTGGCACCTCTTCGGCCATCGGAATCGCCCGATTGCTTGCACGGTGGCGAGACCACTGGCTATCGGCAATTTCCCGAAACTTCGACCGAAACCACTCCCGCATATCGTGCAGGTGGCGATCGACTTCGGATCTCTTGAGATCGATTTCCTGTTCCTGTTGCCGAATAATTGCTGTTTGTGCCTGCAATTGCTCTGTTGCGGCATCGACCTGCTTTTTCTTTCGATCAACTTTTTCATTCCCACTTTGCAGGTGATTGCGAAGTTCGGTGAAACGTGCCTGCCATTCAATCAATTGTTGGCGGAACGTGGAAACCGCCAGACGATGTTCTGAACGCGACTTGTTCAACACCTGCTCCTGTTGACGCAGGCGGGCATAATCGGTCTGAATCTGACTGCTGACCAGATTCAGTTCTTCGTTGGAGCGTTGTGCATATTGATGCAGTTCTGCCAATTGGGCCCGCAAGGCTTCGCGAGCCTGACTTGTTAAGTCGAGTGCGGTTTTTGCACGATTTTCCAGATCGGGCATCTGATCCAGTAGTTGGGCGGATTGTTCGGAGAGCATTTGCTGCAATTCGGCAATCTGCTGGCGGTTGACTGCCAACTCCTGCTGGGCTTTCTGGTGCTCTGCCTGGAACTCCTGTTTGGCCGCTTCCAGTTCTTCCCGCTGTTGGGCAATCGTCAGTTCCGCATTCTTTAATTGTTCATCGCGCTGGGCGATTTCGGCCAGTTCCGCTTCGGAAAGCTGTCTGGTGTCGGCCAATTGTGCCTGCAACTGCTCCAACGTGGCTGCCCGTTCGGCCAGACTGCGGGTGTGCTCATCCAGTTCCTTTGCACGCAATTCCAGAATTGATTGTTTCTGGGCTAATTCCTCCCCACGGGTGCGTAGTTGCTCCTGAAGCTGGGTATTTGCCTGTTGTTCCTCTTCCACCTGTGTGGCACGTGCGGTCCAGGTGGTACTTTCCTGTTCCAGGTGACGCTGGGTTTCCAGCAGACTCTGTGCCCGCATCCGTAACGACTGAGCTTCCAGTTCTTGTTCTCTGGCGTTTTCCTGTAATTCCTGCTGCAATTGAGAGAGCATTTGCTCCTGTTCGGCCAGATTTTCTTCCGCCACCCGCAGTCGCTCGGTGGCTTGCTGCATTAAGGCAGACCGCTCCTGATAAATGCGGTAACTTTCCGCATGTTCATCCCGTTCGCCAGCCATTTGTTCCCGCAGCAATTCCGCCTGCCGCAATTCCGCCTGCGATTGCTGGGCGATGGTGGTCAATTGCAACCTTTCCTGCACCAGTTTCTGTTCATCAGCTTCCAGACGCTCGCGGGCCTCTTCCAGTTGTGCTCGTACGGTAGAAAGGCTGAGTTGCTGGGCTTCCAATTGTGCCCGCTGCTGCACAATTTCCTTGTGTTCAAGTTCCAGTTTGTTCTGCCACTGGGCTAGTTCCTGTTCTTTCTGGATGGCTGCCTGTTCTCGCTGGTCGAACAGTTGTAATTGCTCCTGAAATTCCAGCACACTTTCTTGCAGTTGGACGCACCGCTCCTGAAAAGCAACCACTTCATTGGTGTGGGTAGCTTCTTGCTGTTCCAGTGCGGCCCGCTGGCGATCGATACGCACCAGATCGGCTTGGTATTGTTGAGATTCCCGGGCCGCCTGTTCCGCCAGTTGACGGGCTTTGGTTTCCTGTTCCCCCACTTCCCGTTGCTGGCGGTGCAGTTCTGCATCTTTCGCACGGTACTTTTCAGCGAGCGTCTGCTTTTCCAGTTCAAACGCGGTCTGCAATTGCTGGAAGGCGGCTTCTCTTTGCTGCAATTCTTCTTCTTTTTGTGCCAACTGCTTCAGACGTGGGTCGATCTTGCGTTGGGATTCTTCAAATGCCTGCTTGCGTTCCCGCAGATCCACTGCCGATTCCCGAATGGCCAGTTGCATTCGCTCTAATCTTTCCTGGTGGGAACGGTATTCCTGATCGAGTTCTTTGCGAATCTCGGTGCGAATCTGTGCCACATCGAGTGGGGGAACAGGTTCAGGCAACTGTTTTGCCAGTTCAATCTTCTGTTGAGCTGCTTTGATCTCTTTTTCAATCTCTTCCCGACGCCGGTACCACAAGAGGCGATCTTGTTCCAATTCCTCAGTGGCTTCGAGAAGTTGTTTCTCCTGGTGCTGCAGCAACTTTTTTTGATGAAGAATTTCTGAAAAAAGTTGTTCCCGCTGTTGCGAAATGTCTTCCTGGTCGTCGTCTGATGCCCAATGTGCAGGCATTCCTGCTTCATTTGCAGGCAATAATTTTAGAAAAGACCCACCGATTTGCAGCTCGTCATTCTCATTAATGAGTAGCCCTTGGGGTGCATTGACGGGTTTTTCATTAATTTTAATGAGAAAATGTGGAGCCAGTTTGCGTAGCACTAAACCTTGAGATGTGGCACGCAGGATACAAATCTGCTCTGGCAAGCCTGTTCCGGGTAGGCGTAAGTCGCACCCTGGGATGGAACCGATGAGAAATTCCTCAGAATCGACATCGAATACCACAGGTTTGGAGGAACCGTGGCGATATTCCAGGCGATACGAAGGAACCGAGTTGGAATTCTGGTGTACCAAGGCTAATCCTTGCCTAATTATTCAGCAGCCGTGCTAATTTGGCGGCACTGCACGTGCGCAGCAATGCCCCACAGGTATTTGAGCACATTTAGGGATATTTGACAAGGGAAAGTATTGGGCAAGAAAGTGAAGTTCAATTACATCTTGGGTGGTGGGGGTGGGATCGGCGGAGGAGCAGGTGGCTCGCCTGGTTTTGCACCTGTGCTAGGAGCAGGAGCCCCTGAACCCGAACCAGATGATGAATCATCACATCCGATGTTCACCATAAACAAGCTTGCAACAAGCAAGCTGAAGAGAATCTTCTTCATAAAACTCCTAAAAGTTAATTACCCAGCAGACTGAAGTCAATGTTTTGACCATCAAATCCACCTGAGGCGTACTGTTGTTGGTACCAACGAGTGCTATACCAATCGGTTGCAGGACCAGTTTTTCTGAGTGCCCGCACCGAACCATCACCCCAGGCAAAGTTTACAACACCAGTGTGTTTACTACCAAATGACCACCAACCTGTAGTTGCAGGCAGACCCCATGCCGTAGGTAGTGCACCTGCACCTGCCCACGAGGCACAATAATCTCGCGTGCCTGGACTATTACCGCCAATAATTTCGCCAACAAACACCGTATTTGAACTACCATCAGTAATAGTAGCTACAGTCGACTTAGAACCAGCGAAGAAAACACCTTTCCATTGTCCCCAGAAAGGATCAGGCACATCACCCAGAGCACCTGAACTGCCAGTGTAGTTTGTACGGCCTAAAGTCGGTAATGCCCCACCAAATGCCCCACCATTGAGAGAACCATTAATTGTGAAAAAATAAGCAAAAACACCCACACTGGGAGCAACCGTCCGTGCATCGTCTGACGGACAATAAAACGATTTAATATGGTTGTTCGCAGCAGTCCAGGAGCCACCACCATACCACACGTTCATTGTTGTTGGCTCAAATCGGTCTGCTTCGATCAAGCGGTGAATGTTCTCCTGTTCCATAAAAGGCAACAAGTATGCAAGCAGGCCAATATAACTGCCACTTGTTCTGGCCCCTGTTGTTCGGTTGTATTCCAAATTCAAGCCTGGGGGCAGATACCCGTACTGGGAATCATAATTGTGTGCAGACAAAGCAATTTGCTTCATGTTGTTAGTACAGGTGCTGCGGTTCGCCGCCTCACGCACCTTTTGTACAGCAGGAAGCAATAATCCAATCAGGATGGCGATAATGGCGATGACGACCAGTAACTCAATCAAAGTGAATGCACTTCGACGACTGGACAAGCGGGAACCGTACATGTGTCCTCCAAAATAATGACCAATGAATGCTAGAAAGGTGGAATACCCACCGCAAGCCAACAATAATGTTAGCCCACAAAAATTGTTCTTTCAACAAAATTTCATCTGATCTTCAAATTTTGTGATAAAAACAATCTGTTTGCTAATCTAGCAAATCAAAGGCCAAAGAAGGATTCATGAGAATTAAAACTAATTCATTAGTTGCCGATCAATGATACATCGTAGTTCTGACCATCGAAGCCGCCAGATGCATATTGTTGCTGATACCATGCGGTAGTGTACCAATCGGTACTGGTGCCGCGTTTTCGTAACGCCCGAACAGAACCATCACCCCAGGCCATGTTTACCACACCGGTGTGCTTGCTGCCAAAAGAATACCAACCAGTTGTGCTTGGCAGACCCCATGCTGTAGGCAGTGCCCCTGCGCCAGCCCAGCTTGCACAGAAATCTCGAGTGCCGGGACTCGTGCCACCAATGATTTCACCAACAAACACTGTATTAGAACTGCCATCAGTGATAGTAGCAACAGTTGTCTTAGAACCAGGATAAAACACCCCTTTCCATTGCGACCATGGAGTAGAAGGCGTGTCGCCTAGAGCACCTGCACAACCGGTGTAGTTCGTGCGGCCCAAAGTAGGGTTTGCGCCAGCAAAATAGCCGCCACGAAGCGTCGTACTAAACGTGTAGAAATAAGCAAATACACCGCTCGAAGGTGCTACAGTACGAGCATCATCAGATGGACAATAGAATGATTTGATGTGATTGTTTGCCGCAGTCCAAGAACCGCCACCATACCAAACGGAACCAGTAGTTGATTCAAATCGATCCGACGGAATCAAGCGGTGAATGTTTTCCTGCTCCATGAATGGAAGTAGGTATGCCAACAAACCAATGTAGCTTCCACCGGTACGAACACCTGTTGTGCGGTCATATTCCAGGTTAGTCCCGGGTGGCAAGTAACCGTATTGGGAATCAAAGTTGTGTGCCGACAAAGCAATCTGCTTCAGATTGTTGGTACAGGTACTGCGGTTGGCAGCCTCACGCACTTTTTGCACGGCAGGAAGCAACAAACCAATCAAAATGGCAATAATTGCGATAACGACAAGCAGTTCAATCAGTGTGAACGCTTTCCGACGACTTCGCGTCCGGACAGAAGAAAGATGCATTACCCACTCCAAAAAAAATTACGAGAAAAGGCGAATCAAGTGGTAGATCGTCGCAAAATTATGAGAAAAATAATCTTGTTTGCAACAAACTTCCCCAAATATTAACAACTTGAAAAGTGCTCTGCAAGCAAATAATGACAAAAATTTAAAATTGTTTTCACAAAATTATTGGCAAAAATGAGCAACAGTTCATTGCCTGCCGCTGATTTGGCACCAATTGCTTAAATTTTCAGCACATCCACTCACATATCGGGCGTTTTCTACCCGAAAACCACTTTTAAAGTTAATATTTCTTCACGCAGCAATTTTTGCGCCAAAGAATGACTGCTGGCACGATTTATCTGCAATTGCATAAAAATGAGAATTGTCCCTTTCTCATTTTTGGATTCCGATGGCCGGTTTCGACCAGGATATCCGAACGAGCATGATAATTTTCATTCGATGGAATCCAGATTGCAATGCCTTGATCGCCAGTTCGCGTTTGGTAATTGCTTTCAAAACTGCAATGAACCAAAATGAAAAGGCAGTGAACCTTCCTGTGTCGAATTTGCTCAAAATGAAAAGAAACCACTGTGCGTCCACCCCACAGTGGCGTATAGTTACTTATCCAGCCCTTCTAGCTCAATTGGCAGAGCAGCTGACTCTTAATCAGCGGGTTTCAGGTTCGAGTCCTGAGAGGGGCATCTGGTTGTATGTACATTTTTCGGCAATGTTCGGCAAATTACTGCTAACTTCTTGATCCAAAAGCACTTGCGACGATTTCTGTTCTACTTTGCTCAACTCTTCTGCATCCTGCATGGCCGCATTTTGGGCCTCATTCAGCATCTTTTTCAGTTATGTTCTTATCTCTGGTGTATCCGGATGATCCGATCTCTCATTCCTGAATAGTGTCCGTCCTGAGGGTGCGAACCGGAAATCGGCATTTATCCCAGTACCTGGCACCATCCAACCGGTGGCGAAATATCTCCCGGTTATCGCCAATTGTGGTGGGAGATGCTATCCTTTCCCAGTGGGCTGGGTAGCGATCTATGACGAATTTGACCATCGAAATCATCTGGCTGGTTGTGGCTTTCCTTCTGGGAAGTTGCGTCGGCAGCTTTATCAACGTGGTGGTGGGTCGTCTGCCTTACGAAAAAAGCCTGCTCTGGCCCAGTTCCACCTGTTTAAAATGTTACACCCCCCTGCGGCTGATGGATAACCTGCCGGTTATTGGCTATCTGATGCTGGGTGGGAAGTGCCGCTATTGTGGCAGTCGCTATTCATCGCAATACCTCTGGATCGAACTGATCTGCGGTGCGGTGTTTGCCGGACTGCTCTATTTCGACATTTTCATGAATGGCTTACATCTGCCGGTGATTGCCACCTCGGATTGGTCGATTAATCAGGGTTTGATCCCATGGCAGGGGATTATTCTGTTTTTTCATCATGCCATTCTGTTTTCGTTTTTGCTGGCTGCCGCACTAAGCGATATTCATACTCGCACGATCCCACTGAGCCTGACTGCCACTGGCACCATCATTGGGTTGATCAGTGCGACAATCTTTGCCTGGCCGTTCCCCACCGAACTGACCAGTGGGAATCTCGCAGTCCGCACTTCGTGGGCCTTCAACTTCCCACCGGAAAAGTTCCCACGTGGGGTTTATCAGTGGCCAGTGTGGGGCCCGCTCCCCACCTGGCTCATGGTGGAATCTCGCTGGCTGCTGGGCCTGCTGACCGGTCTGGCAGGTGCCGCCATGGGCAGCCTGCTGGTGCGTGCCATCAAGTTTCTAGTGGAAAAAGGGATGGGTCGCGAAGCAATTGGCATGGGTGATGCCGATCTGATGATGATGGCGGGTGCGTTCATCGGCTGGCAGGGCGTGATTGTATCCTTTTTTGTCGGCGGGTTGTGTGCATTGCCGATGGCCATTCTGATGCTGATCTTCAAAAAAGATCGCTCGCTGCCGTTCGGGCCTGGTCTGGCGTTAGGTGTGGTTATCGTGGTGCTGAACGGGCCTCGCATGGCACCTGCACTGCAAAGTTTGTTTTTCGACGAAATTATCCTGCTGGTTTTTGCCACAATAGTTTTTGGCGGGATGTTTATTGGTGGTTTGCTCCTGCGATTCACCAATCCCGCTCCCCAAGGTGTCTCTCCATCATGAGCAGTATTGTGATTGTCGACTACGGCATGGGAAACCTGCGTAGCGTGCAAAAAGCATTCGAAACTATTGGATATTCGGCCAGTATTGAACAACATCCCGAGAAAATTGCGGCTGCTGATCGCCTGATCCTGCCTGGCGTAGGTGCCTTTCAGGATGCAATTGCCCACATTACAGAGAGTGGCATCAGCGAGGTGCTGCACACCCACATTCAACGTGGCAGGCCCTTTCTGGGAATCTGCCTGGGCCTGCAATTACTGTTTGAAACGGGCTACGAAGACGGCACCCACCGTGGGCTGGGCTTCCTGCCTGGGGAAGTGGTGCGGTTCGATCCCCACCCTGGCCTGA